>NZ_JBFUGJ010000004.1:0-68613 GCF_056402975.1 Mesorhizobium sp. P3_A9
TCCTTGATCAGACGCTGGCAGCGCTCGGCCATGAAGTCGAGCAACAGCCGCACCTTTGGGTCCTGCAGCTTCTTGTGCGGATAGACGGCGGCGAATTGCACCGGCGTCGGCGGCGTGTTGGCTAGGATCACCTGCAGCCGCCTGTCGCGGATGAACGGCTCGACCTCGAAACGCGGCTTGTTGATGATGCCGCGCCCGGACAACGCCCAGCCGGTCAGCACGTCGCCGTCGTCGGTGTCGTAGGGCCCGTGCACCTCGAATTTCTGCGGACCGGTGGGGGTCTGCAATGTCCAGACATATTCGCGCGCGCCGGAATAGCGCAGCATCAGGCAGTCATGCTTCTTGCCGATCAGTTCCTGCGGCTCTATCGGTTCGCCGCGCGCTTCCAGATATTTTGGCGCAGCCACCAACACGCGCTCACATTCCATGATGCCGCGCATCCTGAGACTGGAATCCTCGATGATGCCGAGCTTGAAGGCTACGTCGATGCCTTCCTTCATGATATCGATATTGTGGTCCGAGAGCCTCAGCCGCACCTCGATATCTGGATACTTGTCGTGGAAATCGGGAATGCCCGAGGCGACCAGCCGACGGCCGAGGCCAAGCGGTGCGGTCACTTTGATAGTGCCGCGCGGCTGGCCGGATAATGCCGAGACCGCGGCTTCCGCTTCGGTGATCGCCTCCAGCACCTGCTTGGCGCCCGAGTAGAAAACCGTGCCATGCTCGGTCGGCATCAACTGCCGCGTGGTGCGGTTGAACAGCCTGACGCCCAGATGTTTTTCCAGTTCCTTGATGCGGTTGGAGGCGACCGCCGGCGAAATGCGCATGTCGCGGCCCGCCGCCGACAGATTGCCGAGTTCGACGACGCGAACGAAGACGGCGATGTTGTCGAGATAGGCCATGCGGTTCCGTGGCTTTCCTGAGCTCGCCTTCGGGCGGCTCCCTTCCTGCTGCGTGTGACCACCCTAGTATTTTCCATTTTTTTTTGAAAGTCATCGTACACCTCGCCTCTTTCCGTTTGCGTGCGACACCGTAAAGTCGCGTCATCGGCAGGGACGACTTCAATGATGGATTTCGCGATTTTCTGGGAATGGCTGAGCTTCGCCGTGCGCTGGCTGCACGTCATCACCGGCATCGCCTGGATCGGCTCGTCGTTCTATTTCGTCGCGCTCGATCTCGGCTTGCGCCAGCGGCCGGGCATGCCTGTCGGCGCCTTCGGCGAGGAATGGCAGGTGCATGGCGGCGGCTTCTACCACATCCAGAAATATCTGGTGGCGCCGGCCGAGATGCCCGAACACCTGACCTGGTTCAAATGGGAATCCTACGCCACCTGGCTGTCCGGCTTCGCCATGCTGTGCGTCGTCTACTACGCCGGCGCCGATCTGTTCCTGATCGATCCCAACGTGCTGCCGATGTCGGTGCCGGTCGGAATCCTTTTGTCGATGGCCACGATTGGCGTCGGCTGGGTGGTCTACGATCTGCTCTGCCGCTCGCCGCTTGGCAAAAGCGACACCGGCCTGATGCTGGTGCTCTATGGCGTGCTGGTGTTCATCGCCTGGGGGCTGACACATCTGTTCACCGGCCGCGCCGCCTTCCTGCATCTGGGCGCCATCACCGCCACGATCATGTCGGCCAATGTCTTCATGGTCATCATCCCCAACCAGAAGATCGTCGTCGCCGACCTGATTGCCGGCCGCAAGCCTGACCCGAAATACGGCAAGATCGCCAAGCAGCGCTCGCTTCACAACAATTATCTGACGCTGCCGGTGCTGTTCCTGATGCTGTCGAACCACTACCCCCTGGCGTTCGCCACGCAGTTCAACTGGGTCATCGCCTCGCTGGTGTTCATCATCGGCGTGCTGATCCGGCACTATTTCAACACCGTGCACAAGCGTGCAGGCAACCCGCACTGGACGTGGCTGGGCGCCCTGGTCCTGTTCATCATCATCATCTGGCTGTCGACGGTGCCGAAGGTGCTGACCGGGGAGTCCAAGGCGTCCGCCTCGGCGGACATCTATATCGCCTCCGCCCATTTCCCGGCGGTGCGCGACACCGTGCTCGGCCGCTGCTCCATGTGCCACACGGCAGAACCGGTCTATGAGGGTATCTACCACGCACCCAAGGGGGTGATGTTGGATAGCGACGCGGCAATCGCCAACCACGCCCGCGAGATCTATCTGCAGGCCGGCCGCAGCCACGCCATGCCGCCCGCCAATGTCAGCCAAATCACCGACAAGGAGCGGGCGCTGCTGGTGGCCTGGTTCGAAGGCGCGGGGAAATAGCATGACCTCGACACTTCTGCGCGGCCGCACGCTGTCCTTCGTGCGTTGGCCGCAAACCATCGACGACCATTCGGCCTGGCGCTACGAGGAGGATGGCGGCCTGCTGATCAGCGATGGCAGGATCGTTGCATCGGGCGCTTATAGCGATGTCGAAAAACAGGCCGGTGAGGGGACAAAAAAGATCGATCACCGGCCGCACCTGCTGTTGCCGGGCTTTATCGATACCCATGTGCATTTCCCGCAGATGCAGATCATCGCTTCCTACGGTGCCGAACTGCTCGACTGGCTGAACACCTACACTTTTCCTGAAGAGACGAAGTTCGCCAACGCGCAGCATGGCCGCCGTATCGCCAGGCTGTTCCTCGACGAAATGGTGCGCCACGGCACGACGACGGTGGTCGCCTACTGCTCCGTGCACAAGGCCTCCGCCGAAGCCTTTTTCGCGGAGTCGCATGATCGCAACATGCTCAACATCGCCGGCAAGGTGATGATGGACCGCAATGCGCCTGAAGGCGTGCTCGACACGCCGCAATCCGGCTATGACGACACGAAGGCGCTGATCGCGGAGTGGCACGGCAAGGGCCGCCAGCACTACGCCATCACGCCGCGCTTCGCCATCACCTCGTCGCCGGAGCAGATGGAGATGGCCGGTGCGCTCTGCCGCGAATATCCCGACCTGCACATGCAGACGCATCTCTCGGAAAACCACGCCGAGATCGCCTTCACGCAACAGCTTTACCCCTGGTCGCGCGACTACACCGATGTCTACGAACATTACGGGCTGCTGGGCAAAAAGAGCCTGTTCGGCCATTGCATCCATTTGTCGGAACGCGAGGCGGACGCGCTTTCGGAGAGTGGCTCGGTGGCGGTGTTCTGCCCGACCTCGAACCTGTTCCTCGGTTCCGGCCTGTTCGACTATCAGCGCTTTCGCCGCCGCGACAAGCCGCTGCGTATCGCCGCCGCCACCGATGTCGGCGGTGGCACCAACTATTCCATGCTGCGCACCATGGACGAAGGCTACAAGGTGATCGCGCTGAACGGCGAGAAGCTGAACCCGTTCCAGTCCTTCTGGCAGATCACGCGCGGCAATGCCGAGGCGCTCTCGGTGGCCGACAAGATCGGCACGCTGGAGGAAGGCACCGACGCCGACATCGTCGTGCTCGACGCCAGGGCAACACCGGCGATGCGGCTCAGGATGGAAACGGCGCAGACGCTGGCGCAGGAATTGTTTCTGCTGCAGACGCTTGGCGACGACCGCGCCGTGCGCGAGGTCTATGTCGCGGGGCGGGCCGCCAAGAGCGACATGATCGCAGGGTAGACCCCCCTCACCCGGATTGCCAACCGAATTGCGAAGGGCAATTCGGGGCAATCCGACCTCTCCCCGAGGGGAGAGGAGGGAGCCGGCACGAGCGCCAGTCTCTTCTCCCCAGCGGGGAGAAGGTGGCCGCGAAGCGGCCGGATGAGGGGGCGGTCTCGACGGGAGCTTGACCCGGCAGTCCTTGTCGTACAAACGACGTGTGACGATTTTCGGAGAAAGAAAATGGCCGCTGCGGACGACATCGCCCTGATCCGGAAACAGGAAGAGACGCTGGTCTTTCTCGCCTTCGATGAGGCCGTCGCCTTCAAGATCGGTTCAGCCATTCGCGACCGCGCAATCGCCGAAAACCTCCCCATCATCGTCGATATCAGGCTGTGGGACCGGCCGCTGTTCTATGCGGCCTTTCCGGGGTCGAACGCCTCCAATCCCGACTGGGCGCGGCGCAAGATCAATGTCGTCAGGCGGTTCCTCAGAAGCACCTATGGCATGGTGCTGGAACAGCAGCGCCCCGACCGCACTTTCAAGGTCGGCGAGGGGCTCGACATCTCGGACTATGTGCTCGCTGGCGGCGGTTTTCCGGTGACTGTCAAAGGCGCCGGCGTGATTGGCGTGATCGCCGTTTCCGGCCTGCCGGAACGTGAGGATCACGGCGTCGTGGTCGATGCGCTCTGCGATCATCTGGGCATCGACAAGCGTAGGCTGGCGCTGTCGTCGGAAGCTGAATGACCGTGCTCGACCCCAAGGCTTTCCTCATCTCCATCTTCAACGCCGCCGTGGCCGCCGCCGATCCGGAGCTAACCATCCGGGATCATTTGCCGGCGAAGCCGAAGGGCCGCACCATCGTCATCGGTGCCGGCAAGGGCTCGGCGCAGATGGCGGCGGCCTTCGAGAAGGTCTGGGACGGTCCGATCGAAGGGCTGGTCGTCACCCGCTATGGCTATGGTGCCAAATGCGAGCGCATCGAGATCATCGAGGCGGCGCATCCGGTGCCGGATGCCGCTGGCCTCGAGGCCTCGCGGCGCCTGCTGGCAAAAGTCCAGGGCCTCACCGAGGATGATCTGGTCGTGGCGTTGATTTCCGGTGGCGGCTCGGCGCTGCTGCCGTCGCCCGCCAGTAGCCTGACGCTGGCCGACGAGATCGCCGTCAACGAGGCGCTGCTTGCCTCCGGCGCGCCGATCGCGGCGATGAACACCATCCGCAAGCATGTCTCGACCATCAAGGGCGGCCGGCTGGCCGCAGCCGCTTGGCCGGCCAAGGTGGTGTCGCTGGTTGTGTCAGACATTCCCGGCGACAATCCGGCCCTTGTCGCCTCCGGGCCGACGGTCCCCGATACCGGCAGCCGCGAAGACGCATTGGCCTCGATATCAGCCTATGGCATGAAGCTGCCGGCCTCGGTGATGGCGCACATCAATTCGCCGGCGGCCGATGCGCCAGATCCCGACGATCAGCGCTTTTCGCGCAATGAGGTGCACCTGATCGCCTCGGCTGGGGTATCGTTGGAAGCAGCAGCGGGAGAAGCCCGGCGACAGGGGATCGAAGCCATCATCCTCTCCGATGCCATTGAAGGCGAAGCGCGTGAAGTCGGCGGCGTCCACGCCGCAATCGCGCGCGAAGTGGCGACCCGCAATCGTCCATTTTCGAAGCCGGTGTTGATCCTGTCCGGCGGCGAAACCACGGTGACCTTGCGGGCAAAAGGCAAGGGCGGCCGCAATTCGGAATTCCTGCTCGCCTTCGCCATCGGCATCAATGGCGTGCAATGTATTCACGCCCTGGCCGCCGACACGGACGGCATCGACGGTTCGGAAAACAATGCCGGCGCTTTTGCCGATGGCTCGACAGTGTCGCGCATGCGCGCGTCGGGTGTCGACGCAAAGGCCATGCTGGCGGGGAACAATGCCTGGACGGCGTTTAATGCGGTTGGCGATCTTTTCGTGCCTGGTCCGACCGGAACAAATGTCAACGACCTCAGGGCGATCCTTATCCGCTAGGCAAACAACTTACGCTGCCATCAGCCGCTTCACCTCTCTCATATCCCTTAGAAACCGTTGGCGTTCGGCTTCCTTCTCCGCGGGCTCATGGATGCGCAGGATGAAGGAGGGGTGGATGGTGATGAAAACCCTCAAACCATCCTCGCGCTCGATCACCTGGCCGCGCATTTTCGTCACTGGGATCGCCTTGCCCAGCAGCGACAGTGCCGCCGTGGCGCCGAGTGCCACCGCAAGGTCCGGCTTGATCAGCGCGAACTCCCGATCGATCCACCAGCGGCAGGCCTGGACCTCGCCGGCATTGGGCTTGGAATGGATGCGGCGCTTGCCGCGCGGCTCGAACTTGAAGTGCTTGACCGCATTGGTGACGTAGACCTTTTGTCTGTCGACCTCAGCGTCGGCCAGTATGGCGTCAAACACCTTGCCCGCCGGGCCGACGAAAGGTTTGCCGGCGAGATCCTCCTGATCACCCGGCTGTTCGCCGACGAAAATCACCTTGGCATTGTGAGGGCCTTCGCCGAATACGGTCTGGGTCGCATCGCGCCAAAGCGGGCAGCGGCGACAGCCTTTTGCGGCCTCGCGCAATTCGGAAATCGTACCGGCGTCGTCGTCTTGCGGCGACTTGGCCGGCTGCTTCGGCCAATGCCTGGCCTGCACCTTGGCGTGGTGCGGCGCCGGCGTCGTTGGTATCTTCGCAATCATGTCCTTGGCGGCCTTGTCAGCTCCTGCGATCAGTTCTGGAATGAGCGAGGCCTCGGGAAGGTTCCGCCAGTATTTCTTCGGCATTTCCTTCTGCATGGCCTTCACCTTCAGCCGTGCCGGGTTGAAGATATTCTCGAAATAGGTGCGCCACAGCGCCTCGGTGTCGTCTTGATCAGGCGCATCGCCCTTGGCGGCACCCGGCCCGATCGCCAGTCTTTCGCCATCCCAGTCGGCGGAGGCGTGCGGCGTCAGGATCGTCCAGCGCATGCCGGTGAAGCGCCTGACAAAGAAATCCGCATTGCGCTCGACAATGAAATGATCGGGCTCGAACCAGGCGACATAACGCTCCTCGTCGCCGTCGCCGATCTTCCGGAAGCGCACGAAGGCATGCATCTTGTGGCTGTCGCGCCGCACCGCTTTTTCCATCGCCTCGAGCCGCCTGGTGTCGGGATCCGATGCGATCGCCAGCAGCTTGGGTTCGCCGCGCAGTCGCCACAGCAATCGGTAGAGAAAAGCAAAGCGAGTGGGATCTGACTGGCAGAAGGCGGTTTCAGCGTGCTCGATAAAGTCGCGCGGCACCACGAGTTGCGCCCCCGCAGGCACGGCTGGCAAATCGCTCGGCGGTTGGTCGGAGCCGGCCGCGACATGCCAGCTGATGTCCTCGGGCTTGATCTCGTTCAATGCCAGCCGCCGTGCCGCGTCGCGCCAGCCTGAAAAGTCGGTCTCGCTGTCGAGCCGAACACTGTATCGGGCAAGGTTGAGCTCGGCCGATAGCATGGTCAAAACAGCGACAGCTGTTCGCAGGAGCGTACGATCGTGTTGCGCAAGCCCTGCTTGTCGGTGAGCGCTCCCGGCGACCAGCCCTCGGCGATGATGAACGGCCTGAGCTTGGCGATCGACTGGCAAATCCGCCCGACATCTTCGAGCCGCAGCCGCCGGTGGCGGCGTGTCTCCAGGATTTTCGCCACCACCTTGGTGCCGAGACCGGGGACGCGCAGCAGCGCCTCGCGGTCGGCGCGGTTAATGTCGACGGGAAACTGTCCCCTGTTGCGCAGCGCCCAGGCCAACTTCGGGTCGATGGCGAGGTCGAGCATGCCATCGCTGCTGCCGGCCAGGATTTCCGGCTGCGAGAATCCATAGAACCGCATCAGCCAGTCGGCTTGATAAAGCCGATGCTCGCGCATCAGCGGCGGCTTCCGCAGCGGCAGGGACGACGAGGAATCCGGTATCGGGCTGAAGGCGGAATAATAGACGCGCCGCAGATGGTAGCTGCCATAAAGCCGGGCGCTGGTGTGCAATATGCCGTCGTCGGAGGTCTTGTCGGCGCCGACGATCATCTGCGTCGACTGACCACCGGGCGCGAAGCGTTCGCGCTTTTTGGTCCTTAGCGTCGGCTCGGCCTTTTCTTCCATCTTCTGACGTAGCCTGGCCATGGAAAGCCGGATCGTCTCCGGCTTCTTTTCTGGCGCCAGCTTCTTCACGCCCTCGTCAGTTGGCAGCTCGACGTTGATCGACAGCCGGTCGGCGTAGAGACCGGCCTGCTCGACCAATTCCGCCGAGCTTTCCGGAATGGTTTTGAGATGGATATAGCCGGAGAACTTTTCCTCCAGCCGCAGCCGTCGCGCCACCTCGACCATTTCGCCCATGGTCTCATCAGGCGAGCGGATAACCCCCGAGGACAGGAACAGGCCTTCGATGTAATTGCGCCGATAGAAATCCATGGTCAGCTTCACCACCTCGTCGATGCTGAAGCGGGCACGCCGCACATTCGAGGACGAGCGGTTGATGCAATAGCTGCAATCGTAGATGCAGAAATTGGTGAGCAGGATTTTCAACAGCGAAATGCAGCGGCCGTCCGGCGCATAGGAATGGCATATGCCCATGCCTTCGGTGGAGCCGATGCCGCCGGATTTCAGCGAATCCTTTTTCGCCGAGCCTGACGAGGCGCAGGAAGCGTCATACTTGGCGGCGTCGGACAGGATTGCCAGCTTTTCACGGACGGTGAGAGCGCTCATAAGTTCATGATATGTTCTGAACGGCTGCCGCGCTACCTCATTTGACATAGGCGACGAAAAAAGTGATCGCCGCCTATGTCAGGTCGTCAAACCTCGTGCAGGTAGAGATGATAATCCAGTTCGCTGACCGTGCGTGCCACGCGCAGATATTCGGACTGTTTGATCGCCACGAAGGTGCGGTGCAGGTCCTCGCCAAGCGCGCCTTTCAGGAAGCTGGAGGCCTTGGCCGCTTCGATGGCAGCGCGCCAATCCGCCGGCATCGTTGTGCGGGTGACCGCTCCCTCATAGCCATTGCCCGTGGTCTCAGGACCGGGGTCGAGCCCTTCGTCGAGGCCTTTGATGATGCCCGCCAGCACCGTCGCCGCGATCAGATAGGGATTGGCGTCGACGCCCGACGGCCGATGCTCGATGCGCCGGTTCTTGGCATCGCCCGCCGGCACGCGCAACGCCACAGAACGGTTGTTGACGCCCCAGGTCGGCGCCACCGGCGCATAGGATTGCGAGACGAAGCGCCGCCAGGAATTGGCGTGCGGCGCAAACACCAGCATCGATTCCGCCATCGTCTGGATCAGGCCGCCAAGCCCTTGCAATAGGGGCAGCGACCAGCTCTCGCCACCGGCTTCGGCAAAGACGTTGCGGCCGGCCTTGTCCTGCAGCGAGACGTGGAAATGCATGCCCGAGCCAGCATATTTCTCGATCGGCTTGGCCATGAAGCAGGCGGTCACGCCATGGCGGCGCGCCTGTGCCCGCACCAGCCGCTTCAACATGACGAGGTCGTCTGCCGCCCGCATCACATCCTTGCGGTAGTTCAGCGTCAATTCGTACTGGCCCGGCGCATATTCGGAAATCACCGTCTCGGCCGGAATGCCTTGCGCCTTGGCCGCGGCGTAGATGTCGGAGAACAGCGGTTCCATGCCGTGCAGATGGTCGACGGAATAGACTTCCGTCTTGCCCGAAACCCGGCCATCGAGTACGGCGCGCGCCGGCTGCACCTTGCCATCGGCATCACGTTCATTGGCAAGCAGAAAAAATTCCAGCTCGAAGGCACCGGCCGGGTAAAGCCCCTTGGCCGCCAATATGTCGACCTGCCGGGCCAGCGCCAGCCGCGGATCCGACGACATGGGCTGGCCATCGAGATGATACATCGCCATCAGCACCTGGCCGCGTGCCGGGTTGGTGCCGTAGAGCGGCACCAGCGTGCCGGGGATCGGCCATGCCCTGAGATCGCCGTCGCCGGTGGTCCAGATCAGCCCGGTCTCGTGCACATCCTCGCCGGTGATGTCGAGGCCGAGGATCGAGATCGGCATATGCCGGCCGCCCTCGAAAATGCTTTTCAGCTCATGCCGGCGCACGATCTTGCCGCGGCCGACGCCATTGGCATCGGTCAGCACGATATCGAAGGCTTCGATCTCGGGATGGGCGTCGAGAAAGGCTTGCGCTTCGGTGGGCGAGGACCCCGAAGGTGAGGTCACGATGGCATTGTCCATGGCCGCTTGTCTCATGCCGCAAGCTTTGCCGCAACCGCAGCGAAGGCGCTGATCAGGCGGTTGACCTGGGCACCTGACGTCGCCGGCGAGATCAGCATCATATTGTGGAAGGGCGCGATCAGCACGCCGCGATTGACCAGCGCGACATGGATGGCGGCCTCCAGTTCCGGCGCATGCGCCGTCTCCGCCTCGGCGCCGTTGCGCAACGGGCCGGGTGCACAGATGAACTCGACGCGGGCGCCGACACGGGCGACATGCCAGGGCAGATTATAGCGCTCGATCACGCCGGTCAGTCCGGCATCCAGACGCTGCGCCAGATGGTCCATTCGGTCATAGTTCTCCGGCGTCATCACCTCTTCCAGCGTGGCGCGCATCGTCGCGAACTGCAGCGGGTTGGCCGACAGCGTCGTGCCCATGCCGGAATAGCCGGGCTCCTTGGTCCTGTTGTAGTCGGCGTAGCGCGAGGCGAGCTCATCGCTCATGCCCCAGACACTTGCCGGCACGCCACCGGCAATCGGCTTGCCCAGCACGAAGAGGTCCGGGTCGAGCCCGTATTTCCGGGTGTAACCGCCTGGCCCGGTCGAGATCGTGTGTGTCTCGTCGATCAGGAGCAGCGTGCCGGCTGCGCGGGTCAGCCGGCGCAGCGCGTCATGGAAGCCCGGATCGGCCAGCACCATGCAGGAATTGGTCAGCACCGGCTCGGCGATGACGCAGGCCACATCCCTGTCCTTGAGCGCTGCTTCCAGTGCGGCAACATCGTTGAACTCGATCACCTTGGCCGTGCGGGTCAGGTCGCGGAATTCGCCCGCCAGTCCCGGCCGGTTGACTGGCTTGCCGTCGATCAGCCGCACCATCGTCTCGTCGACCGAGCCGTGGTAGCAGCCGTTGAAGACGAGAATTTTTTCCCGCCCTGTGACGGCGCGGGCGATGCGCAACGCAAAGCGATTGGCGTCGGTCGCCGTCGTCGCGATCTGCCAGAACGGCAGGCCGAAGCGTTGTTGCAGCAACGGCCCGATGGCAAGCGCGTCTTCCGAGGGCAGCATATAGGTCAGGCCGCGTCCGGCCTGGCGGCGGATGGCGCGCGCCACCGGCGGCGGCGAATGGCCGAACATCGAGCCGGTGTCGCCGAGGCAGAAATCGTCGAGCCGGTTGCCGTCGATGTCGGTGATCGCAGCACCCCTGGCGCTGTCGACCAGGATTGGAAACGGCGTCGGCCAGTCGTTCATCCAGTGCATCGGCACGCCACCGAAGAAGCCGGGCAGACCGTTGCCGACCTTGGCTTGCGATTTAGGCCGTGCTGCGCGGAAGGCCGCCCCTTCGGTCTCGCGCAATTGCGCGATGCGGTCACGGCTGATGCCGCCGATGGTCTTTGAACTGTGGCTGCTGTGCATGGAAACCCCTCTCGTAGGTACCTCTTAGCCAATCCATGTCCGCAACCGCAATTGGCCGCGCGTCGGCCCTGCATTGGCTCAGCCCTTGGCAGCAGCGCTTGACCGGGCTGGCGAAGTCAGCGCCAATATGAGCGGGAATTTGAGGTGGGGGAACAAAAATGCGCATGATCATCTCTGCGGCAATGCTGCTGTCGACGGCCAGCACGGCCTTCGCCTCAGGCGGCATCTGGTGCAACGTCGACGATACGGCGGTGACATTCGACGTCGGCGCCGGCGTCACCAGAGGCATGGGCGGCCCGACCTTCAACTTTCGCGGCGATCTCGAAATCAAGGCGAGGCCGGTTGGCGATGGATTGCGCAAGACGGTGTTCGAGGATTCCAACCTGACCCAATACTGGCTGGACGACAAGGATCTGCGGCTGAACATCTACCGCGAATACGAGGCGGCAAGCACCTTCAATTCGGTCGAACTGACGATCCTGACCAAGGCCAGCGATGAAGGCGTCTATGATGGGCAGTACACGCTTGCCGTCTATGACAATGCCGCCGACACGGAAAAGGACGGTAAGCCGGCGGAGTTGACGGGCAAGGTGTCGTGCGGGGCTGAGTAGTCCGCTATTTCCAGGCTACGCCGTGATGTCGATGACGCCGCAGTCCCCGGCGGCGCTGCCGAAGGCGACGCGACGTTCTTCCTTGTCCCACATCATCGAGGTGATGGCGCCCTTGCCCGGCCTGCGCAACAGCACTTCCTTGGCGTCGGAAAAGCGCACAGCCATCACCATGCCGTCATCATAGCCGACGGCGACGACATCCTGGCTTGGGTGGCAGGCGACCGCCGTCACCATGGCGTTGCCGCGTGTGCCGAGTTCCAGCGGCGCCTTGCCCATCGGGCCGTCCTTGCCCGAGAACGGCCAGAGGATCGCCGCCGGCGCGCCGGAACTCGCCAGCCACTTGCCCTTCACGCTCCATGACAGGCTTTTGACCTTGCCGGGATAGCCGGTCATGCGCATGTGCTTGCCGTCCGCCAGTTTCCAGCCATGCAGCGCGTTTTCCTGCATGGTGGTGACGAGGAAGGCGCCCTCCGGCGAGAAGGTGATGCCGGTATGGGCGCCGGCCCATTCGAGCTCCACCGGCTTGCCATCGGCGGCCGGGAAATGCAGCGTCGCGCCATTGTAGCGGGCGACGCCAAAGCGCATGCCCTTGGGCGAAAACGCCAGCCCCTCGACCGAGCGCGGATGGACAAATTCCCTTGTCTTGCCATCGGCGAAACGCACGAAGGCGGTCTTGCCGGTCGCATAGGCGATGGCGCCTTGCGGCCCGGCGGCGACGCTGGTGATCCATTTCTTGCCGGCGCTTGCCAGTTCGGCGACTTCGCCGCCGGTTTTCACGGCAAACACCTTGCCGTCCTCGCCGCCGGTGATCAGGCGGTCGTTGGCTGCATCATGGAAAGCCGCGAGCAGCCCGTCATTGGCCTGCACCGTCTTGTGGCCATTGTCGAGCCGGTGGATGGCACCGTCGGCCAGCGCGAAATGCGGCACGTTGCCGAGGAAGACGGCGGCGACGCAATGGCCTTCGAGATCAAGCGGGGCGACGGTTGGCATGGGCTAGTTCAATTTCCTGCTTTTGGCGAACAGAGGTGAGTAGGTTTCCAGATAGGCTTCATGCATGACGACATAGAACTTCGTCCAAAAGTCCGAGATGTCGATGAAGTTGACGATGCGCTGATCGTCATCACCATCGAGGGAACCCCAGGAAACCACGATGTTCTCGCCGGACCTGGCCAGTGCGGGAGCAATGTCACCAAGACGAAAGAAGCGTCCTCTTTCTCTCGAAAAAAGTTGGATAACGTAAGGATAGTATTCTATCTCGGTCGCGAAATTGGCGCACAAGTCCGACCTACGCACTCGCTTTGTCATTGATTTGCCGGGCATCCGGCATGCAGTTCAGCCCAAGAGGGGATGGAGCTATCGGCCTTCGAGCCGACAGCCCCTTTTCCACACTACCTTGCTTGGCGTCAAGCCGCCTGGCAGGCGTCAAAACTCTTCTTCAGCCGCTCGGCATCGAGTTCGCGGCCGATGAACACCAGCCGGCTCTCATGTTTCTCGCCGTCCTTCCAGGCGCGCTGATGGTCGCCTTCGATGATCATGTGCACGCCCTGGATGACATAGCGCTCATCATCGCCCTTCAAGGCAATAATGCCTTTCAGCCGCAGGATGTTGGGGCCTTCCATCTGGGTGATCTTCTCGATCCACGGGAAGAACTTCTTCGGATCCATCTCGCCACCGCGCAGCGACACCGACTGCACCGTCACATCATGGATGTCGGAAGGATGCGCGTGATGGTGATGATCATGCCCGTCATGATCATGGTGGTCGTGGCCATCATGGTCGTGATGATCGTGGTCATGATGATCATGATCGTCATGCGCCTCGAGGAAATGCGGGTCGTTTTCCAGCGCCCGCGACAGGTCGAAGGCGCCGCGGTCGAGCACTTCCGACAGGGCAACACCGGCGCGCGTCGTGCGGTGGATCCTGGCCGCTGGGTTGATGGCGCGGATCGTCGCCTCGACCTTGGCCAGCTCTTCGGGGGTGACCAGATCGGTCTTGTTGAGCACGACGACGTCGGCAAAAGCGATCTGGTCCTCGGCTTCCTTGGAATCCTTGAGCCTGAGCGGCAGGTGCTTGGCGTCGACCAGCGCCACCACCGCATCGAGCCTGGTCTTTGAGCGCACGTCGTCATCCATGAAGAAGGTCTGCGCCACCGGCACCGGATCGGCGAGACCGGTGGTCTCGACCACGATGGCATCGAAACGGCCGGGCCGGCGCATCAGGCCCTCGACGACGCGGATCAGGTCGCCGCGCACCGTGCAGCAGACGCAGCCATTGTTCATCTCGTAGATTTCCTCGTCGGATTCCACGATCAGGTCGTTGTCGATGCCGATTTCGCCGAATTCATTGACGATGACCGCGTAACGCTTGCCGTGGTTTTCCGACAGGATGCGGTTGAGCAGCGTCGTCTTGCCGGCGCCGAGATAGCCGGTGAGAACGGTTACGGGGATCTGCGTCTGTGCGTCGCTCATGGCTTGCCTCGAAATGTCTGGGCCTTGAAAAACTCGGCCGCGAAAAGGGATTGTCGGCTCCATATAGGATGTGTGCCGGGCTTTTGCACGGGGCAAACCAATGGTCCAAAGCGGCCGGCTGGGTTTGTTCCGTGGTCATGGCGGCGGAAAGGATCGTCGGCCCGGCGATGGGACGACAGAACAGGGCACCTTGCCAGACGCTGCCCGTCGGCGCATTGCATCCGCATGGCGGTTCCTGTGAATCCGGCGCCGTCGAAACTCGTTTGTCATCTAACTGAAATAAACATCTGGCATTAGCCACGGCGGACACCGCAATGCTTGCCGGCAAAGCTGTTTGGAGCGCCGGAATCTTTTCGATCGTCGATTGCCAACCGGCCGGCTGCGTCTATGCTGTACGCACCGGTACGGCCGAAGAGGGATGACCATGGCCAAGGCGGACAAGACTGCAACAATGAGCCGGCTGCATTCGGCGGCAAGGCTGGCAAGAACCGCGCTGGCGGCCCGGCTTCTGGCGCACGGCTTCTATGCCGGCCAGGACCAGATCATGCTGGCGCTCGACCGCGAGGACGGCCAGACGCCGGGCAATCTTGCCGGCCGCCTCGGCGTGCGCCCGCCGACCATCACCAAGACCATCAACCGGCTGCAGGCGCAGGGTTTTCTGGAAAAGCGCGCCTCCGAGTCCGATGCCCGCCAGGCGCACATCTTCCTCACCGAGACCGGCCGCGAAACCATCCGCGCCATCGAGAAATCGGTGAAGAAGACCGAAAAGCAGGCGCTGAAGGGCCTCGACAAGAAGGACCAGAAGGCGCTGTTCAAGCTGCTCGCCCGCATCGAAGCCAACCTCTCCAATGAGGAACTGGTGTTGATGGACGACGACGCCGAGTCGGACGACTGATCGTAACGATCAGGCCGCTGCCGGGGCCGAGTCCCTAATCAGCGACGACCAGCGTCCCGGCGTCATGCCGAACGCCTTCTTGAATTGCCTGTTGAAGTGGCTCTGGTCGGTGAAGCCGGCCTCGACCGCGATCTGCGCCAGCGGTTCGCCGGCGGTGATCATCCGCCGCGCACGCTGAAGCCGGCGCATCACCAGGAAACGATGCGGGCTGGTCGAGAACGCAGCGCGGAAATGCCGTGACAGCGCGTAGCGGTCGAGCCCGGTGATGGCTTCCAGCTCGCCGGAGCGCACGGCGCGCATTGCGTTCTCCGTGAGATAGTCACGCGCCAGCGCGGCCGCCCGCCACGCCGTTCTGGCCATAGGCTTCGCCGGCTGGCCGGCATGCCGCGCCAGGCTTTGCATCAGTTGCGCCAGGAAGTCGTCGACGAACAGCTCGTCGAGTTCCTGCTCCAATGGTCCCAGCGCTGAAAGCAGCGTTGTGCAGAAAGTGTCATCCCTCACCACGGCATCCCTGACGAAGGGCAGCGATGCGCCGCCCAGGCAGTCCAGCATCAGCGACGGCTCGAGATAGAGCATCCTGTAGCGCAACCCGTCCTCGGTGCCGGCGCCGCCATCATGCAATTCGTCGGGATGCAGCACGATGATCTGGCCGGGCAGGCTTAGCCGCGTCGCGCCGCGGTAGCGAAAGGTCTGCACGCCTTGCAGCGTCACCCCGATCGCGTAGGTGTCATGGCGATGCAGATCGAAGGCGCTGCCGTGGAACCGCGCCTCGATCCGCTCCATCCCCACAGGGTCGGGAGCCGAGATGATGCAGTTTTCCGCTGCATCGGCGCACAAACGTCCAAGACCCTCGAAGGCCTGGCTGCCTACATCGTGCGACATCGTCTCCTTCAGCCCCGACATCGGGGCACAACCTCGAATGGTCCATTTTCTCATGTTCGATACGAAATTTGCAATCGTTCTGCGGGAAGACTTGCCCGTCTGGCAGAAACTCAACGTCACCGCTTTCCTGACCAGCGGCATCGTCGCGCAGTTTCCCGACATCATTGGCGAGCCCTATCGTGACCGCTCCGGCAATCTTTACAATCCGCTGTCGATCCAGCCGGTCATCGTGCTCTCGGCCGACCAGGCGACGCTCGCCACGATCCACCGGCGCGCGCTGGAGCGCGGCGTGACAACCTCGCTCTATGTCGAGGAGATGTTCTCGACCGGCTTCGACGCCGCCAACCGCGCCGTCTTCGCCGAGTTCGCGCCTGAAGACGCCAAGGTGGTCGGCATCGCGCTCCGTGCCGAGAAGAAGCTCGTCGACAAAATCACCAAGGGCGCCCGCATGCATGCATAGGGATCAATCGGCAGGCTGCCGCCGGTCGAGGCGGGCGGCGTACAGCGCCGCCAACAAGGCGAGTACCGCCGGTATCAGCATCATGACGAACAGCGCAGGGATCGAAACTGCCAGGAACAGGCCGGCGATGGACGCGATGAGTGCCCCGCCGCCGATCCGCATTGCGGCGGTCAGTCCCGCGGCGGTGCCAACCAGATCCGATCGTACCGACAAGGCGCCGCTGTTGGCGGCAGGCATGGTCAATCCATTACCGATGCCGATGAACAGGCAAGGTCCAAAGAAGGCCAGGACGTGAGTGATGCCAAAGCTTGACAGGACCAGACCGGCCAGCAGGCCGGCGCAGGTCAGGAGGCGCGCAAAAACAAGCATGGCAGCCAGCGAGGTCTTCGAGGCGTAACGCCCGGCCAGATAGCTGCCGAGAATGAAGCCGGTAGGGACCAATCCCATGTAAAGCCCGAGCTTGGCGCTTGACCCGCCGAGCGCGTTACCGACGGCCAATGGGGCTCCGCCCAGAAAGACATAAAGCACGCCCATCGAGGAGGCCATGCACAGTGTGTAGGCCCAAAACCGCGCCGAACTCAGGAGCAGCCTGTAGGAGGCAAGGTAATTCCTGTGCGATCTCGACAATGGAGTTCTTCTGATCTCGCGCGCGGATAGGGCGTAGGCGGCCATACCGAGGATCGCGAAGACAACGAAGCTTGACCGCCATCCGAACAGTTCGTCCAGTGACCCGCCAAACAGAGGACCGACCATGGGCGCGAGTGCCCAGCCCATGGCGAGATAACCAAATTTGCTGGCGGTTTCGCGTTCATCCGATGTCTCCTTGATGATGACCAGAGCGACGGAATAGCAGGGGCCGATGCACGCCTGCATCGCGCGAAACAGAAGGAAAATGCCGATATTGGGAGCCAGAGCGCAGCCAATGGACGCGATGACGAAGATCGAGAGAGATATCAAGACGACCGGCCGGCGCCCAAATCGGTCCGATATTGCGCCTCCGATGGCCTCGATGACGGCGGTGATGATCGCAAAGCCGGCGACCGACAGATTGACCAATGCGAAATCAGCCCGGAACGTTGCGGCAATGTTCGGCAGCGACGGCAAGATCATGTTCACCGGCAATACGGCAAGAGCCGAAAGCAGGATAAGGGTAATCAGTCGGGGTGGAGCAGCGGGTTCGGAGACTGTCGCTCTCCCGGATATGTCTGTGCCCGGGCTTCGGATGGGGTTATCGCTTGCCATGATCTCGCTCGCCTTGTCGGTGGGATTGAAGTCTGACGAGGCGGCCCAAATTCCGGGCATAAAAAAAGGCCCCGTCAGGAGCCTGCTTACTGCGCATGGGTGCTTCCGCCGGATGGTTACACCATCCTGCCCATGCGCTCCCTTACGACGATCAAAGCCATTGCGATGTTCATGACATCAGAGCTAGGCGGAAAGCCGGATGTCGTCAAGGCAGCAAGCTTTCGACGTTGATCGGCAACAGAGACCATGCATGTAGCCTGTCCTCACGCTTGGCCCGAGCGAGGGCAGCGGTTTGGGCCGCGAGACGAGGGCGGCTAAGCCTGCCGACGCGTCTTGTTGTGCCAGGCGCTTTTGGCTTGCCGGCAAGCGACAATTCCCGCAAAGGTGGGCTTCAGCCCAGCTTTCCCCCGGCCTGCAAGTGAATGCTTCCCAAAAATATCCAGAAAGCGCGACGCCGCCGGTGGCGATCCTGTGCATGCTGACCACCTATGTCTTCTTCACCTTCCTCGACACCTCAAGCAAATATCTCGTCCTAGCCGGCGTTTCCGCGCTGATCGTCGCCTGGGTGCGCTTTGCCGTGCATGTCGTGCTGGTCGGCACGCTGCTGCGCGGTTGGCGCCAACCGATGCGATTTCGCCCGGTTAACCTGCCGGCACATGTGCTGCGCGGTGTGTTCCTGTTTGGCTCGACCATGTGCAACATCATGGCGCTGCGCTCCCTGCAGCTGGCCGAGACGACATCGATCTATTTCTTCGGGCCGATGGTGATCACCGCACTTGCCGGCCCGCTGCTCGGCGAATGGGCCGGCTGGCGGCGCTGGCTGGCCATCCTGGCTGCTTTCGCCGGGGTTCTGATCATCACAAGGCCAGGCGTCGGCGTTTTCGGCATCGGCCATCTCTTCGCGCTCGGCTCGATGCTGTCGAACAGCTTCTACGTCATCATGACGCGCCGCATGTCGGCGACCGAGACCTCGGAAAGCTTGATCCTGTTCTCGGCGCTGGCGCCGGCGGTGCTGCTTTTGCCGATGCTGCCGTTTTCCTTCTCGTTGCCGCATGATGGTTGGCACTGGTTCGTGCTGCTTATGCTTGGCGTCTTCGGCGGTGTCGGGCATTGGCTGCTGGTGCAGGCCTATCGGCTGGCGACGACCACGGCATTGGCACCCTATCCCTATTCGCAGATGGTGTGGATGATCATTTCCGGCTGGATCGTCTTCAACCAGTTCCCCGACCGCTGGACGCTGGTCGGTGCCGCCATCATCGTTGCCAGCGGCCTCTATATCGTCCACCGCGAGCACCGGCTTCGGCTGCGGAGCCGCGCGGCATCCGATGTCGAGGCCGAGGCGCTGGCAAAAAAACTTTGATTTGCCCCCGATCGGTGGCATAACGCCGCCTTTAAACAGTTTAGGTCGGAATTCAGGTCGTTCGGGGAGCGCAAGGCGCTGGCACAAAAAATCAAGCTTTCGACGATCGCCGATGCACTCGGCGTGTCCACGGCCACCGTGTCACTGGCGCTGCGCGACAGCCCGCTGGTTGCCGGCTCGACGCGCGACCGCATCAAGGAACATGCGCGCGCCATCGGCTATATTTACAACCGCCGCGCCGCCAGCCTGCGTACCTCGCGTTCGGGCATTGTCGGTGTCGTCGTGCACGACATCATGAACCCGTTCTTCGCCGAGATCCTGCGCTCGATCGAAAGCGAACTCGACCGCAGCCGGCAGACCTTCATCCTGTCCAATCACTACGACCAGCTCGAGAAACAGCGCACCTTCATCGATACGCTGCTGCAGCTCGGCGCCGACGGTGTCATCATGTCGCCGGCCATCGGCACGCCGGCTTCCGACATCCTGATGGCCGAGGAGAACGGCCTGCCAGCGGTGCTGATCGCGCGCACCGTCGAGGGCGCCGACGTGCCGGTGTTTCGCGGCGACGACTCCTACGGAACAGGCCTCGCCACCAACCATCTCATCTCGCTTGGTCACAAGCGCATCGCCATGATCGGCGGCACCGACCAGACCTCGACCGGCCGCGACCGCTACCAGGGCTATGTCAACGCCATGGAAGCGGCCGGGCTCGAAGTCAGGCCGTCCTGGCGCATTGCCGGCCCGCGCACCAAGCAGGCGGGCTTCGAGGCCGCCGGGCAGTTCCTGGCGCTGAAGGACAAGCCGACCGCCGCCTGCTGCTGGAACGATCTTGTGGCTATCGGCCTGATGAATGGCATTGCCCGTGCCGGCCTGGTACCGGGCATCGACATCTCCGTCACCGGCTATGACGATCTCGAGGAGGCGGCGATCGCCACGCCGGCGCTGACCACCGTCTGGAACGGCCAGCGCGAGGTCGGCCGCCGCGCCGCCAGCGCGCTGCTCGACAAGCTCAACGGGCAGACGGTGCGGCCCTCGCAGGAACTGATCAAGCCGGAACTGCATGTCCGCCAGTCGACCGGCAAGCCGGTGGAGCGTGCATGACCAAGGCCGAACAACTGCAAGCCGTTGCCATTCTGGTGCCGGCGGACTTCAGCGACCATGCCGTCAGGCGTATCGACCGTACCTTCAACCAGGTCAGGATCGAACGCGCCGATCCGGCGCTGGTCACCGACGAGATGCGCCGCGCGGTGCGCGGCATTGCCTCTTTTGCCGGCATCAGCGCCGCGATGATGGATGCCTTGCCCAATCTCGAACTCATCGCCTCCTTCGGCGTCGGCTATGACTCGGTCGATGTCGGCCATGCCGCGGCGAAGAACATCATGGTCACCAACACGCCCGACGTGCTGACCGAGGAGGTCGCCGACACCGCGATCGGGCTGCTGATCAACACGATCCGTGACCTGCCGCGCGCGGAAAACTGGCTGCGCGATGGCAGCTGGGTGCGCATGGGCAACTATCCGCTGAGCCGGCTGACCTTGCGTGCGCGCCGTGTCGGCATTTTCGGCATGGGTCGCATCGGGCAGGCCATTGCCCGGCGGCTTGAGGCGTTTGGCCTGCCGGTCGCCTACCACAACCGGCGCCGTGTCGAAGGCCTTTCCTACCAGTACCACCCGACGCTGAAGGGCCTTGCTGAAGCGGTCGACACGCTGATTTCGGTAGCGCCGGGCGGGGCTTCGACGCAGAAGGCGGTCAATGCCGAGATTCTGTCGGCACTCGGCGCCAACGGCGTTTTCGTCAACATCGGCCGCGGCAGCACGGTCGATGAGGCCGCTCTTGCGGCAGCCCTTGCCGACGGCACCATCGCCGCCGCCGGGCTCGATGTCTTCGCCGACGAACCGAATGTGCCCAAGGCGCTGCTCGATGCGCCCAACACCTCGCTGTTGCCGCATGTCGGCTCGGCATCGGAGCACACGCGCCGCGCCATGGCCGATCTCTGCGTCGACAATCTGGTGTCATGGTTCACCGAGCGCCGACCGCTGACACCGGTGCCGGAGACAGCGCATGTGAAGGTCAGGACTTAGCAAGATTGGCCGAATAGGCCGCGAAACGTGGCCGATCTGCAACCATAGGTCGGAAATCGGGCGCTTCTGACACCTCTGTATCCTGATACGCGCTTGCTACGCGGCTGAAGCAAGGTAGTTTGCCGACAGTCAACGAGCGGGGCGCTACGTGAAGTTGGCTGAAGCAAGGTAGTTTGCCGACAGTCAACGAGCGGGGCGCTACGTGAAGTTTCTTCTTCTAGCATCGACAATGCTGGTCGTCGTTTCAGGCAGCGCTTTCGCTGCCGATTCGCTCGTCTCGGCTCCCGTTGCCTATGACTGGACAGGCGCCTATGTCGGCGCCCAGATCGGGTATGGCTGGGGAGATGTCGACAGCCATGATTCAGAGATAGGAAGCGGCGCTTCCGATTGGTCCGATTCGTGGAAATCCAACGGCGTGCTCGGTGGTATTCACCTCGGCTACAATCAGGCCTTCGATTCGTATGTTCTCGGCGTTGAAGGCGATATCGAGGGGTCGGGAGCGAGCGGTTCAGTGGATTCGGCGTTTGCTGGCACCATCAAGACCAAAATCGACGTTCAGGGTTCGCTGAGGGCTCGCCTTGGCTACGCAACCGGACCGGCCTTGCTCTACGCTACGGGTGGCCTGGCCGTAGCCCATTTCCACACCAATTACGATGACGGGGTAACAACCGACAATACATCCAACACCAAGGCGGGTTGGACCGTGGGCGCCGGCGTCGAATATGCCCTCTCGCCAAAATGGACGACCCGCGTTGAGTATCGCTACAGTGATTTCGGCACCTTCACCGATAATCCGGCGACCGACAGCGGCTACAATTATCCGACCGATGTAAAGACCCAGGCTGTCCGCGTCGGCTTCAGCTACAAGTTTTGATGTGAAGTAGTCGCGGCGGCTCATCGGGCACCGGAGCCATGTTGCTCCGTTCCCTGATTGCGGAATGCACGCCCTGTTCGTGGTGCCGATGGCAGTTTGCCATACTTATTAACGCCAGCTTAACCCTTTGAAATCATTCTTCATCCTGTCCGCGTGCATGGATGAAGAATGATGAGAGTGCTTTCCGCGTTAATCGCTGCCGCAGCCCTGGTTGGTGGCGTTCAGCTGTTTCATGACGGCAATGGCGAAAGCGTTGCCAAAGAGGCCACGCCGTCCAACGCTTACAGGCTGGTCGCCAATGGCGATGAGGCGGCCTGCGCGGTGAGCCGCGGGGCCGAAATTTCGGATGGCTTGTCCCGGCTTAACGTTGCTCCGGCATGCCGTCGTCTGCTGCCCGGCATAGAACGGGCAAAGTTTTGGCGCGAACAAAATGACGGCACGGTTGCCTTCAGCGCCAACGGCACCGATCCGATTGTCACCTTCAGCGTTGCCGACGGAGATGGCTACGAGTCCTACGCCCCGGCCACGCCCTTGCTGTCACTGGCGAGCGATCGGAAGGCTGGCGACTGACTATTCCGCGGCGGCCCGCGCACCGGCCTTCGCGACGGCATGAAGGCGCACCGCATCGCCGAAGGCGCGGAAAATCTTGGCCGAGTTGCTGTCCGATTTGACCCAGTATTCCGGGTGCCACTGGACGCCGACTGCGAAGGCGCGGGCGCCTTTGACCGAAACCGCTTCGACCGTGCCGTCCGTGGCGACAGCTTCGATCTCAAGCTTCGATCCCAGCCGGTCGATCGCCTGGCGATGCAAGGAATTGACCTTGATATCGCCGGCGCCGAACACGCCGGCCAGGCAGCTGCCTTGCTTGATCGAAATCGTCTGGTGGATGGCGAAGCGTTCGTCCTGTTTGTCGCTCACCGGCGCGCGGTGGTCGAGCGAACCTTCGCGCTCCTGGATCTCGGTGCCCAGCGTGCCGCCGAGCGCGACGTTCAATTCCTGGATGCCACGGCAAATGGCGAGCAGCGGCACGCCGCGCTCGATCGCCCGGCGGATCAGCGGCAGCGTGGTGGCATCACGCGCCGGGTCGTAGGGACCGTTGGCTTCGCTGGCATCGCCACCATAAAGCGAGGGGTGCACGTTGGATTTCGAGCCGGTGACCATGACGCCGTCGACAGAAGACAAAAGTTCGTCGAAGTCGAGCCTGTCGCCGAACGATGGCACCAGCAGTGGGAACACGCCGGCGCCGGTAATCGCTGCTTCCAGATATTGCTGCGGGGCGGCATGCCAGGTGTAGTTGTCGAACTGACGGACGTCGGTCGATATGGCGACGAGCGGTTGGTGCATTTTGGCTCTGTTTTCCATCGGGCAAGGGATGTCCTGCCTTCAAAATAGGCGATCTCCGGGCATTTTTCCATGCCAAGTTTCAGCGTGTCGCATGGGCCACGAAACCGCCTGTTAGACTATAGTTGCAGGGTCGCATGGCTTGGTTACCAAATCAGGCCGCCGTGCTGGACTAGACCTCTTGCCCGTGTATTGTTTCGGCCAACCGATGCGGGAGCCGAGGATTCCTGAAAATCGGTCTGTTGATCCAAAAGGGAGGAACTGCATGGATCGTCGTTCATTCATTCGCAAGGCCGGCGTAACCGGCGTCGGTGCCGCCGCCGCGGCGGCCACGCTTGCGGCACCAGCAATAGCCCAGTCAAATCCCAAGCTGACATGGCGGCTGGCGTCGTCCTTCCCGAAATCGCTCGACACCATCTATGGCGGCGCCGAGGTGTTCTCCAAGATGCTGTCGGAAGCCACCGACGGCAATTTCCAGATTCAGGTCTTTGCCGCCGGCGAGCTTGTCCCCGGCCTGCAGGCCGCCGACGCCACCACGGCCGGCACGGTCGAGGCCTGCCATACGGTGGCATATTATTACTGGGGCAAGGACCCGACATGGGCGCTCGGCGCGGCGGTTCCCTTTTCGCTCAACGCACGCGGCATGAATGCCTGGCACTACCATGGCGGCGGCATTGATCTGTTCAACGAGTTCCTCGCCACGCAAGGCTTGTTCGGCCTGCCGGGCGGCAACACCGGCGTGCAGATGGGCGGCTGGTTCCGCAAGGAGATCAACACGGTCGCCGACCTCTCGGGCCTCAAGATGCGCATCGGCGGCTTTGCCGGCAAGGTGGTGCAGAAGCTCGGCGTCGTGCCGCAGCAGATCGCCGGCGGCGACATCTATCCGGCGCTGGAAAAAGGCACGATCGACGCCGCCGAATGGGTCGGCCCCTATGACGACGAGAAGCTCGGCTTCTATAAGGTCGCGCCCTATTACTACTATCCAGGCTGGTGGGAGGGCGGTCCGACCGTCCATTTGATGTTCAACAAGGCGAAATACGACGAGCTTTCGCCGGCTTACAAATCGCTGTTGCGCACTGCCGCGCAAGCCACCGACGCCGACATGCTGCAGAAATACGATTATGTGAACCCCGCGGCGGTAAAGCGGCTGGTGGCCGGTGGCGCCAAACTGCGTCCGTTCAGCCAGGAGATCATGGCCGCCTGCTTCGAAAAGGCCAACGAGGTCTATGCCGAAATGGAGGCCTCTAATGCGCCGTTCAAGAAGATCTGGGAATCCATCAAGGGCTTCCGCAAGGAGCACTATCTCTGGGCACAGGTGGCCGAGTACAATTACGACACCTTCATGATGGTCCAGCAGCGCAACGGCAAGCTGTAAACCGTCCCGTCGCATTCATTGAGGAGACCCCGGGCGTACTCGTCCGGGGTCTCTCGTTTTCAGGTCGGCGAGGAGCCGACCTCGACCAGAATTCCGCCAGGCGCAATGCAATAGAAGGTCGTTGAGTTGAAGCCGCCGCGTGTCAGCTCCTCGACCTTGCCCGGCGCGACGCCTGCCTCAGTCAGTTCGGCCTGCTTGGCGTGCACAAGCTCTGGTTTGTCGAAGAAGAAGCCGACGTGAAAGCCGTCCGGGTAAGCGGCGGGTTCTCCCTTGCCTGGCATCATCAGGTTGAGGGCAAATCCATCGGCTCCGCGCAGGATCGCGAAGGCTTGCCTGCCGCGCATGGCGACGAGTTCGAAGCCGAAATGGCTGGTGAAGAAGCCGGCAAGAGCCGCGACTTCTGATGTGATGAGGTTGAGGTGGTTCAGTTTCATGGTCTTGGTCCTGTCACGGTTGAAACGCGGACAGGCTTAGCTGCAGACCGAGAACCGGCGGGACTGGCATCAGGAAATCCGGACATGACCCAACCGGCCCGCGGGCTTTCGCCTCGCTTGCCGGCCGCGGGTTCTCCCGCACGTTCATGCGGCGAACAGGCCTCCGCCAAGCATGATCCCCAGAAGTGGCGCCCGGTTTTCACGGGCAAACGGCTTCCGTTTGTCCAGAGATCATGCTCGAAAAGATAGGAATGGAAGAGACCGGACTACCGAACCGGCCATGTCTTTTTCGGCGCCGGCTGAATAGCCGATAGGCGGCGTGACGGCAAGCGGTCCCCAGCGCGGCTGGCTTTGACTCAAGCCCGGCCTGGCATCACCAGCACCTTGACCTCGCCGGGCGCCGGCGGATTGGCGATCACATCAGCCGCATCTTCGAGCGGCACCTGCCTGGAGATCAGCCGGTCGATCTCGATCGTGCCCGACGCGATAAGCTCGGCGGCGCGGCGATGCGTGTAGGGATTGAGGAAAGAGCCAACCACCTTCAATTCCCTGAACAGCAGGTCGAAGGGCTCGAATTCCGCCTTCACGCCTTGTGGCGTCACGCCGACGATGACGACCGTGCCGCCGGCCCTTGCCAGCCGCATCGACTGCTCGACGGTCTCGCGCACGCCGGCGCATTCGAACACCACGTCGGCGCCGCCCGGCATCAAGCCAGCTGGTCCGGCGACGGCATCGATGACATCGCCGGCGGTGGGGTCGACCGTCGCTGTCGCGCCAAGCTCCTCCGCAAGCGCGCGCCGCGAAGCCTGTCTGGTCGACAGGATGATGGTCGTGGCGCCGGCCAGCCGCGCCAGCTGTACGGTAAGCAGGCCGATCACGCCGCCGCCCAGCACGACCACCGAACTGCCAGGTCTGATCTCGGCCAGATCCACGCCATGCAGGCAGCAGCCAAGCGGCTCGCAGAATGCGCCATGCGTCGGCGGCAGATCGGCGGGCAGGATGAAAGCCTGTTTCTGCGGCAGTACGACATAGTCGGCAAAGCCGCCGTCGCGATGGATGCCGATTGCATTGAGATTGCGGCAGAGATTGACCCGGCCGGCATGGCAATGCGGGCAGCGCCCGCAGGCGATGTTGGGATCGCCGGTGACACGCTCGCCGACGGCAAAGCCGGAGACGGCGTTGCCGATCGCCTCGATGATGCCCGAAAACTCATGCCCGGGCGTCACTGGTGGCCTGCACGGGAACTCGCCATGGAAAAGGTGGCGGTCGGTGCCGCAGACGCCGCAGGCCTCGACACGGACCAGAATATCGTCCGGGCCGGGGACAGGTTTGTCGACCTCGCGCAGCGCAATGCTGCCCACCGCCTCCAGCCGCACTGCTTTCATGGCGTGGTCCCCATCAGTTGAAGCTCGGCGGCTGCGAGAGGTCTGGCGTCGGTGTCGCCGGCTTGGCTGGCGGCGCATCGCCGAAACTCGGCGGTTGCGACAGGTCCGGCGTGCCGGGCGCGGCCGGTGCGCCATTGGCAGGAGCCGTGCCACCAGCCGGTGGCGTGCCGAGCGGCGACAGGCCAGGCACTTCCGGCACCTTGTAGTCGATCGTGCCCGGATCGATCGCGGTGCCCTTGTAGCGCATCACCATTTGCGGGAAGGCGATGGTCAGTCCGATCATCACCACCTGGATCAGGACGAAGGGCACCGCGCCCCAATAGATCTGCCCGGTCGTCACCGGCGCGATCTGCTTGCCGGTCAGGCGGTCGAGATAGGGCACGCGGGCGGCCACCGAACGCAGGTAGAACAGGGCGAAGCCGAAGGGCGGGTGCATGAAGCTGGTCTGCATGTTGACGCCGAGCAGCACGCCGAACCAGATCAAATCGATGCCGAGCTTGTCGGCTGCCGGCGCCAGCAGCGGCACGATGATGAAGGCCAGTTCGAAGAAATCGAGGAAGAAGGCCAGGAAGAAGACGAGGATGTTGACGCCGATCAGGAAGCCGACTTCGCCGCCAGGCAGCGAGGTCAGCAAATGCTCGACCCAGATCTGGCCGTTGACGCCGTAGAAGGTGAGCGAGAACACGCGCGCGCCGATCAGGATGAACAGCACGAAGGACGACAGCCGCGTCGTCGAGGCCAGCGCCTGTTTGATCACGTCCAGCGACAGCCGGCCCTTTGCCGCGGCCATTGCCAGTGCGCCGACCGCGCCCATGGCGCCGCCTTCCGTTGGCGTGGCGATGCCGAGGAAGATGGTGCCCAGCACCAGGAAGATCAGCGCCAGCGGCGGGATCAGCACGATGACGACCTGCTGCGCCAGCCGTGACATCATGTTGATGTTCAGCCTTCTGTCGGCAATGGCGACGACGTAGATCAGGATCACGCCGACGCAGGCGCCAAGAATGTCGGCATTGTCGCCATGCGCCGGTGCCAGGTAGCGGTACGCGCCATAGGAGATGGCCATCGACACCGCCAGCGCCACCAGCAGCGAAATCACGCCATGGCCGAGCGTGCGCGCTTCGAGCGGCAGCGCCGGCACCATTTTCGGCCGGAAGATCGAGACGATGAGAATGTAAAGCGCATAGAGACCGGTCAGGACCAGGCCCGGGATCAACGCGCCGGCATACATGTCGCCGACCGAGCGGCCGAGCTGGTCGGCGAGCACGATCAGCACCAGCGAGGGTGGGATGATCTGGGCAAGCGTACCGGAGGCGGCGATGACGCCGGATGCCAGCCGGCGGTCATAGCCGTAGCGCAGCATGATCGGCAGTGAGATCAGCCCCATGGCGATCACGGACGCCGCCACCACACCTGTGGTCGCGGCCAACAATGCGCCGACGAAGATAACCGCATAGGCGAGGCCGCCACGGATAGGCCCGAACAGCTGGCCGATCGTGTCGAGCAGGTCCTCGGCCATGCCCGATCGTTCGAGCACGATGCCCATGAAGGTGAAGAATGGGATGGCCAGCAGCGTGTCGTTTGACATCACCCGGCTGCCGTAGAAATTGTCCGGAAGCGCGTAGAGCAGCGGCCAGGCGAGGTTGATCGCGCCGCCCGAATAGGGCGTCAAAAGCACGCCGATAAAGAAGAACATCAATCCGTTCGCGGCCAGCGAGAAGGCGACGGGATAGCCGATCAGCATGAACAGGATCAGCGAGGCGAACATGATCGGCGCCATGTTCTGGGCGATGAATTCCATCACGAGCGCACCTCGTCGGCGAGCGCCTTGGCTTCGAGCTCGGCCTGTTCGTGCACGGAGATGAAGGGGTTGGGGTCGTCCATGTCGCCGCGCATGATGGCGATCTTCTTGATGATTTCGGAAATGCCCTGCAGCGCCAGCAGGAAAAAGCCAACCAGCAGGATGGCCTTGGCCGGCCAGACGATCAGCCCGCCGGAATTGTTGGACATCTCGCCGCTGCGAATCGACAGCGACACATAGGGGACGAAATAGATGACCATCAGCGTCACGAACGGCATCAGGAAGAGGATATGGCCGAGAAGGTCGATCCAGTGCTGCACGCGGCGTGAAAACATACCGTAGACGATGTCGATGCGGATATGCTCGTTCTGCTTCAGCGTATAGGCGGCGGCCAGCATGAAGGCGGCGCCGAACAGATACCATTGCAGCTCCAGCCACGCATTCGACGAGATGTCGAAGATCTTGCGGATGACGGCGTTGCCGGCGCTCACCAGGATCGCCAGCAGGATCAGCCAGGACACCGATTTGCCAATGAATTCGTTGAGGCGGTCGATACCCCGCGATAGAGCGAGCGGCCCTTCCATGCAGTCCTCCCTTGTATAGCAAGCGTGCCGGCACCCCCCGTCGTCACGCCGCGTGGCCCAACGGTATGCCGCGCGTGGCTGGACGGGTCAACATCGATGGAGGCAGCAAAACGGGATCGGATGAAGAGTCGGGCCGGACAAGGGCGGTCTGCCCTCGCGTCATGCAACCAAAGTCTGATGACTCAGACGATCTTGCTGGTGTCGCGGCCGGCGCCGATCAAGATCAGCATGGCCACCAGCAACAGATACATCCAGGCGTCGCGCCATTCGACCGGGAAATAGCCGGCCCACAGTGATTCGGCCATGCCGAAGGCGGCGGCACCCAGGGCTGCCCGTGGCGGCGAGAGATAGCCGCCGACCGCCGTCACGAACAGGATCTTCAGACCGTAGACGAGGCCGGAACCAAAGCTGACATTGCCATAGTAAAGGCTTGCCATGACGCCGGCCAGGGCGGCGCAGAAGCCACCGAGCAGCACGGCATGCCGGAACACGCGGCGCACATCGACGCCGCACAGGGCCGCGGCGCGTGGGTCGTCGGAGACAGCGCGCCAGGATCGGCCGAAGTTCGAGCGGGCAAACCCCCGGGTGGCGAGTGCGACTGCCGCCAGCACCACCACGCAGTCGAGCACCTGGATCAGTGTCAGCGTCGCTTTGAAGCCGGCGCCTTCAGCGAAGACGATGGGCTGGGCAAGCATTGGCGGCAGCCACAGATCATGGGTATCGGCCGCGATGCGGCTTGATTCCGACAGGACGATCAGGATGCCCAGCGTCGTCACCACGATGGCATTAGGCGTGCGGTCGGCCAACGGTTCGAAGACGCTGCGCGACAGGACATGGCTGATCAGCGCGGCATAGAGCAATGCCGCGACGACGCCGAACAGCACCGACGCCAACAGCGTCAGCCACAGCACTTGGTAGCCGAAGGCGACGCTCAGGATCATGACCTGGCCGCAGAAGGCGAACAGCGCGCCATAGGCGAGGTTGGTGCGGTGCAGGATGCCGTTGGTCAGCACGTAGCCGAAGGCGAGCAGCGCATAAAGCGCGCCCGAATGCAGCCCGTTCAGCACCTGCTGGAAAAAGTAGAGCATGCAAAACCCCAGGAGCAGGTCGATCAAAACAGCGCGGCGGCTTTGGGACAACGACATGCGCAAGACAAGGCTGCGGTGACCGCGCCGATTGTGAAGGTTTGCATTCCAGAATCTAACTTGTCAAATGCGATTTATCGGTTAGATTTCTGACATGACGGTATCCTGGACCCCACACCGCTTCACCGGCGGTATGCTTGCGCTCGACACGGCCAACACCGTCGTGCTGCGCGGCGATCCGGAGAAAACATTCGACCGCTTCGACGATCCGGCCGAGATTGCCCGCTTCGCCGATGCGGCCACCGGCTTTCGCGCCGCCGAGCTTGGCGACAGGCGGCTTACGGTATCCTCGCCCACGGCAATCGCGCCCGTCGTGCTGTCGATCCGCGAGACGACCGACTGGCTGTTTCGCGGCGCGGTGTCGAAAGGCGCGGTCGCCACCGCTGACCTGCCCGAGTTCCTGCGCGCCTGTGCCGAGGGCCTGGCCGGCAGCCGGACCGAGATCCGCGCGCCGGGAAGGCCGTTCGGCGATCCCTCGGCGCCGATCGCCTTCGAGGCGGCGCTGGCGGTATCAGCCCTTTCACTGTTGCGCGACGACACCGTCGCGAGGCTCAGGATCTGTCCCAACTGCACCTGGCTGTTCGTCGACAGGAGCCGCAATTCCAGCCGCCTTTGGTGCGACATGGCGGTGTGCGGCAACCGTCAGAAGGCAAGTCGTCACTATCGCCGCCGCCGCCTGGCGGCCAATGAGGTCAAAGATGCTTAAAAGGTTTTCCCGTTCGATCGTTGTCGGCGCCGCATTGATTGCTGCTGCTGCGCTCGGCGCCTGCCGCGACACCGGCAAGGAAAGCGAAGGCAAGCTGTTCGAAATCTCCGGCAAGATATTCATCTTCAACTACCGTCTCGCCAGGGCAACCTATGTCGTGACATTGCGGCCCCTGCAGCCGATGGGGGAGGGCCAGGTCGCGGTCGCCAGCTTCCAGGATCCCGCCGGCGGCGCGCCGCTGGTGGTCGAGCAGAAGGTCTGGCCGAAGCTCGACAAGGTGACCCTGGAAAGCCCGGCGCTGACCTGCGTCGTCAAGAACAAGCCTTATGCCATCGCCATCAGCATCAAGGGCTCCGACGGTTCGGTCCTGCAGAAGATCGACACCACATTGATGTCGACGGAGGATCAGTCGGTGCTGCCCGACCGGCCGCTGGTCATCGACCAGCTCTACACGGCCAATCCCGACCTGGTCGGCCATCCCGACGGCAAGCTGCCGGGTGAGCCGAAGCCGGATTGCTCGAAAGCCATCTAGGCGCAGCGGCAACGGCTGAAATTTTCGTGCGTCGGGCAACGTCCGCAGGTCGGTTTCGTACCGGTTCGGGATGGCGGCGGACTGTTCGTTTCGCGTTGCCTGGCACCTGCGATTTTGTTTGACCTGCCTTGCAAGGGGAGAAAGGATGCGTCATCCGACTCCGACGTTGGCTGCCTGCCCCCGCGCGGCCTCCGCAGAGGAAATGCCTGATGACGCTGCATGATGTCGCGCTCGACGACAAGTTCGACCTCGGAAAGGAGCGCATCTTCCTGTCCGGCGCGCAGGCGGTCATCCGCATGCTCCTGATGCAGCGCGAGCGCGACCGCCGTGCTGGTCTGAACACGGCCGGCTTCGTCTCCGGCTATCGCGGCTCGCCGCTCGGCGGCCTCGACATGCAGCTGTGGAAGGCGAAGAAGCAGCTTGCCGGGGCCGACATCGTCTTCCAGCCGGGCCTCAACGAGGAGCTTGCCGCCACCGCCTGCTGGGGATCGCAGCAGACGGAATTGCTGGGCGAGGGTACCCATGACGGTGTCTTTTCGGTCTGGTACGGCAAGGGACCGGGCGTCGATCGTTCAGGCGACGTGTTCCGCCACGCCAATCTCGCCGGCTCGTCGAAGCATGGCGGCGTCCTTGCGCTCATGGGCGACGACCATATGGCCGAATCCTCGACCAATGCGCATGCCACCGAATTCCTGTTCGTCGACACCATGGTGCCGATCCTCAACCCGGCCGGTGTCCAGGAGATCATCGACTACGGCCTGTACGGCTTTGCCATGTCGCGTTTCGCCGGCACCTGGGCGGCGATCAAATGCGTCAAGGACAACATCGAATCGACGGCCTCGGTCGATGCCGCGCTCGAACGGCTCAACATTGTCGTGCCGGAATTCGACATGCCGCCGGGCGGCCTCAACATCCGCCACGAGATCGACATGCTCGGCCAGGAGGAGCGGCTGCACGAGTACAAGCGTGCCGCAGCCTCTGCCTTCATCCATGCCAACGGGCTGAACCACATCGTCTATTCCGGCGGTCGCAACCCGAAGCTCGGCATCATTACGCTGGGCAAGAGCTACCTCGATGTACGCCAGGCGCTGGAGGATATCGGTATCGACGAGGCGGCAGCCAACCGCATCGGCGTGCGGCTGTTCAAGGTCGGTTGCCCGTGGCCGCTCGACCTGCATCACATCGCCGACTTTGCCCGCGGCCTCGACACCATCGTCGTCGTCGAGGAGAAGCGCTCGCTGATCGAGGTGCAGCTGCGCGAAAGCCTCTACGGCACCGCCATGCAGCCGGTCATCGTCGGCAAGAAGGACGAGCGCGGCGACTGGCTATTCCCGGCCAAGGGCGCGCTCGACCCCAACGAGATCGCCATTGCCCTTGGCGAAAGGATCGTCAAAACCATCGGCCCGTCGGAGGATATCTCGGCGCGGGTGGGCAAGCTGCGCCAGTTTCAGGCGATGCTGGCGGATGCCACCGACATCGGTTCGCGCACGCCCTTCTTCTGTTCGGGTTGCCCGCACAATTCCTCGACCAAGGTGCCGGATGGCTCGATCGCCGCCGCTGGCATCGGCTGCCATTTCATGGCGCTTTGGATGGACCGCAACACGCTGGGCTTCACCGCCATGGGCGGCGAAGGCGCGCAATGGGTCGGCCAGGCGCCGTTCTCGAAGCGCGGTCACATCTTCCAGAATCTCGGTGACGGCACCTACAACCATTCCGGCACGCTGGCGATCCGCTTCGCCCTGTCGAGCGATGCCAACATCACCTACAAGATCCTTTACAACGACGCCGTGGCGATGACCGGCGGCCAGCCGCATGAGGGCGGCCTGACGGTGGACATGATCGCCAGGCAGGTGCGGGCCGAGGGCGTCGACCGCATCGCCATCGTCACCGACGAACCGGACAAATATGCTGGGAAGGCCGAATTCCCGTCCGGCGCCACCATCCACCACCGCGATGACCTCGATCTCGTCCAGCGCGAGCTGCGCGACGTCAAGGGCGTCTCGATCCTGCTCTACGACCAGACCTGTGCCGCCGAAAAGCGCCGGCGCCGCAAGCGCGGCACTTTTCCTGATCCCGACAAGCGCGTCTTCATCAACGAACTGGTCTGCGAAGGCTGCGGCGATTGCGGCGTGCAGTCGAACTGCGTCTCCATCCAGCCGGTCGAGACCGAATTCGGCCGCAAGCGCAAGATCGATCAGTCGAGCTGCAACAAGGATTTCTCCTGCGTCAACGGCTTCTGCCCGTCCTTCGTCACCGTGCACGGCGCCAAGATCCGCAAGGCTGAAGGCCTGGCCGGCAAGACCGATCCGCTCGATGGCGTGCCGACGCCTGCCGAATTCCCGCTCGGCGAGCAGGGCTGGGCGGCGATCATCGACGGCGTCGGCGGCACCGGCGTCGTCACCGTCGGTGCCGTGCTTGGCATGGCGGCCCATCTCGAGGACAAGGGCTGCGGCATGATCGACATGGCCGGCCTCGCCCAGAAGGGCGGCTCGGTGTTCACCCATGTCCGCATTGCCCGCACGCCGGACGATATCCACGCCATCCGCGTTTCGGCGGGGAAGGCCGATCTCGTGCTTGGCTGCGACCTCGTCGTGTCGGGTGCCAAGAAGGTGCTGACGGCAGTGCGCGAGGGCCACACCATCTTCCTCGCCAACACCGCCGAGATCATGCCTGGGGAGTTTGCCCGGTCGGCGGATTTCTCCTTGCCGATCGAACGCCTGAAGAAGGCGATCCGCACCGCCGCCGGCGACGACAAGGCGCATTTCTTCGACGCCACCCGCACCGCTACATCACTGTTCGGCAATTCGCTCGGCGCCAATATGTTCATGCTCGGCTTTGCCTTCCAGCATGGCGGGTTGCCGCTGTCGGCAGAAGCCGTTGAAAAGGCTATCGAATTGAACGGCGAAGCGGTGGCGATGAACATCGCCGCCTTCCGTTGGGGCCGCCGTGCGGCGCACGAACCGGATTTCGTGCGCGGCCTCGTCGCCCAGCCGGGCAAGGCGGGACAAACCGCCCCGGTCGCGCAGACGCTGGACGAGATCATTGCCCGCCGTGTCGCCTTCCTGACCGCCTATCAGAACGCCGCCTACGGCAAGCGCTATGCCGACAGGCTGGCGCTGCTGCGCACTGCCGAAGCCAAGGCCGTGCCCGGCTCGACCGCCGTGACCGAGGCGGCGGCCAGGAACCTGTTCAAGCTGATGGCGATCAAGGACGAATACGAGGTGGCGCGGCTCTATACCGACGGCTCCTTCGTCGCCGAGCTGGGCAAGCAGTTCCAAAGCTACGAGAAACTCGAATTTCATCTCGCGCCGCCGATCATGGGACGTCGCGGAAATGACGGAAGCCCTCGGAAATCGAGCTTCGGGCCCTGGATGATGAAGGGTTTTCGCCTGCTGGCGGCACTGAAGGGCCTGCGCGGCACCGTTTTCGACCTGTTCGGCTATGCCGCCGAACGACGCATGGAACGGCAGCTTTTGGCACAATATGAGGCGGATCTCGAGCTCGTCGCCAAGTCGCTGGCGCCTGATAGAGCTGATGCGGCGGTCGCTCTCGTCTCGGTCCCCGCGCTCATCCGTGGTTATGGCCATGTCCGGCAGGCCAGTGCTGAAAAGGCCGCGGGCGAGCGCTCCCGGTTGCTCCAGCGCCTCGCAAACGCACCGGTAGGGCCCGCACTTCAGGCCGCCGAGTGAAGGCCTTGTTTACCTGAAGCTCGATTTCCCGGCCGATCCTGCCTTTGCGCGCCTTCGGCAACCGAGCCGAAACCACTGTTCTAAGCCTTTCTTAAGGCGGATGTGGGATGACGAGGCCTAGCGTTGGGCCGACGACATGGGCAGAACAAAGACCGAAAACATCCCGGCGGATGTTTACATCCAGTTTGTGCGGTCGTTGTTCGACAACGCCCACATGCTGGTGATTGGCGGCGTCTGCTACTGGATCCTCGGATTCATGATCTACTTCCGCACGCACAATCCATTGTTCCTGGCTTTCTCTTTTACTCTGCTGTCCATCAGCCTTTTCCGCTACTTCGGCATTCGTGACTTCCGAAAGGCGGGCGGTGTAATAGCCAATGTTCAAGAGGCGCAACGGTGGGAGCGCAACTACATCCTCAAGGGCAGCCTGCAAGGCCTCGGGTTGGGCGCGCTGTGCTTCATATCGATCTATGTCTATCCCGATCCCTTTGCCGAACTGGCCGCGACGTCGCTGGCCATCGCAACCTTGGTGACGGTTGTCGGCCGGAACTACGGGTCTCCGATCATGGTGCGGATTTTTTCCGTGACCTTCATTGGTCCGGCGGCACTTGCACTCTTGCTGCGCATGGATGTCCCTTCGGTGGTCCTGGGCTTGATGATCATCCCGTTGACGTTCATCACGATCAACAGCGCCGACCACGTCCGCAACGTGCTTTTCTCGGCGGTCATCGGCCACAAGGAAGCGAGGAAGCTGGCGCACAGGTTCGATCGCGCCCTCAACACCATGTCGCACGGCCTTGTCATGCTCGGCCCCAACGGCCGCGTGGCGGTCGCCAATGCCGAAGCCGCCCATCTGATGTCGCTCAAGTCCGGGGATGCCCTGCTCGGGCGGTCTATTCACGGTCTTTTGATGCGCGGTGTCGCCGGTGGCATGCTGGCACCGAAGGATTGCCGCTACATCGAGGCCCAGCTGACGCGTGCCCTGCGCGAGGGTCGCGACCGCAAGGTTCTGGTGTCACTCGCCAATGGCCAGCACTACGAATTCTCGGCCCGCGAAGGCAGCCAGGAACTGGGCGTCATCACCTTCGAAGACGTGACGGCGCGTGTCGAGGCGGAAGACAAGATCCGCTTCATGGCGCGCTACGACAATCTCACCGGCCTGCCCAATCGCGCCTATTTCCATGAACTCATCGGCGAGGCGATGGCGTCCGGAGACCGCGACCGTCTCTGCGGTCTGGCCGTGCTCGACCTCGATGATTTCAAGAGTGTCAACGACACGCTCGGGCATCCGATCGGCGACGGGTTGATCTACGCGGTTGCCGAGCGGCTCGCCGCCGTTGCCGGGCAAGGCATCACCGTCAGCCGTTTCGGCGGCGACGAATTCATGGTCTTCTTCGACCGCATCGAGGATGAGAGCCATCTGACCACGCAGATCGACGGGATCTTTGCGGCACTGCAGGGCGAGGTGGACGTCGCCGGCCACGGGCTGCGCATCCAGGCCAGCGGCGGCGCGGTATTGGCACGGGTGGGGGACAGCGATGTCGACGCCATGATCGTCAAGGCGGATCTGGCGCTTTACAAGGCCAAGGAGCTTGGCAAGAACGGCTGGCGGCTGTTCGAGGCGGCAATGGACGCTGCGTTCCGCAACCGCCAGCTGATGAAGGCGGATCTGCGCAGCGCGGTGGAAAGCAAGAGCCTGCGGGTCGTTTATCAGCCGATCGTGTCGATGAGCACCATGCGCATCGCCAGCTGCGAGGCGCTGTGCCGTTGGGATCATCCCGACCTCGGACCGATTTCGCCCGGCATCTTCATTCCGCTCGCCGAGGAAATGGGCATCATTTCCGAGATCAGCAGCTTCGTGTTGCAGGCAGCCTGCACCGAATGCGCCAAATGGCCGGATCAGACCAGTGTCTCGGTCAACCTCTCAGCCAAGGATTTCCGCAACCGCGACGTCATCCAGAAGGTTCGCGATGCACTGGCCAGTTCCGGTCTCGCCGCCGCTCGGCTGGAGATCGAGGTCACTGAAACCGCGTTGCTCGACGATAAGTCGCTGACGCGGCAGTACATCGAGGAGTTGAAGCAGATTGGCGTTCGCATCGCGCTGGACGATTTCGGCACCGGTTATTCGAGCCTGAGCTACCTGCACAAGCTGCCGCTCGACAAGATCAAGATCGACCGCTCGTTCCTGATAGATGTCACCCAGAACCCGCGTTCGTTGGAACTGCTCAAGGGCATCGTCAACCTGTCGCGGCCACTGGGACTGTCAGTGACCGTCGAAGGCGTCGAGACCTTTGAGCAGCTCAAGATCCTGGCCTTGCAGGTCAAACCCGATCTCGTGCAAGGCTTCCTGTTCGGTGCCGCGCTCAGTGCATCGGGTATCGAAACGATGTCGAATGTCACCTGGCCCTTCGCCGCTGACCTGCGTCCCTCCGGCAAGCGGACAGCCCAATTGGTGCCGTGATTTCAAGCACTGCCAGGCGCGGGCTCCAAGATGACCCTCAGCCCACGTTGGCCCAGCTCACGCGCCTTTTTGTCGATTGAGGTGCCATGTGCCGGAGGCCATTACCCCCATCCTTCTCCGACGCTTTGTTCATTAGGGTATTCTAAGATAATCGTTCAGCCGTTAAGGTTAACATAAGGTAAATCAACAACATCTAAATTTCAGCTTGTGTCTCATTTTGACTCGAATAGCCTATGGATAGGCGGAATTTCGAGGACAGATAATGGAAGCTGCAAGGCCTGCAAGGGATGCGTCTGGCGTGGTCAGGGCAGCCGGGGATTCGGTGCTGAACCGATCGATGATGCAATTGCTGGAGCATGTCGATTATCGCCTTATCACCGGAGGCGAGGATTTGGAGGCGATTTACCGGCTTCGCTACAAATCCTATCTGCGCTCAGGCATGTGCGGCCCAATCGCCAGCGGGATGTTCGAGGATCGCTGGGACAATCTGCCCAATTCCTACCGGTTCGGTGTCTATTTCTACGGCGAATTGGTCAGCACGATCCGCTTCCACTACATTTCCAGAGAGCACCCGAATTCGCCCTCCGTCGATGCCTATCCGGAAATATTGCTCGAGCGACTTGCCCGCGGAGAAACCTTTATCGACGGAACCCGGTTTGCAACCGATCCCGACAGCGCGCCGGCACCCGGAGTGCTGCCGTTCCTGACACTCAGGCTTGCCATGGTGGCCTCGCTCTATTTTGGCCAGAACTCGGTGCTAACGCCGGTCAAGGTCGAGCATTCCAATTTTTATTCACGTTATTTCAATGCCGTACAGCGGACCGAGGCCAAGGAATTTCCGGGCGTTCTTACCCGGATCGCCCTGTTCGAAATCCCTGCCGGCGAAAATATGCACCAGACACTCGAACGGTTCCCATTCTTCAGGTCGACGCCGACGGAACAGCGGCTGATGTTCGCCAATCCGGCCATCAACCGACTGACACCCTTGTCCATCGTGCCGACAGCGAAATATTATCGCGCCGCTGCCTGAGGCTCGATTTTTGCAAAGCACCCGGAGCCTTACGGCCAGATCCGCGTTCTGGTGATTGCGGCGCGTCGCCGCTTCATACCAACTGATCTGCCAAAAGGACCCCGACATGCACATTTCCCAGCTCGCGCTGACGCCGCTTATCTCGCTGATCGCCGGCGTGCTGATCCTCGTCATGCCACGACTGCTGAACTACATCGTCGCGCTCTATCTGATCGTCGTTGGTCTGCTCGGGCTTTTCCCGCATCTCGCCGGCTGAAGCCGGCGCATTAACTGTCAGCCGGCGAAGAAGCGCAGCGCCGCGGCGACGATCGCCTCCGGCGCGTCTTCCTGCATCAGATGGCCGGAGCCCGGAACGAGCGTCAGGCCGCAATTCGGCAGCATGGCCGCGAGCTTTTGGCCGCTTTGCGGCGGTATCCAGCGATCTTCCTCCCCCCACAGCAGCGCGACTGGGCAGCGGAATTCGCCGTAGAGCGGTTCGACCTCGTCGGTGAAACGTTGATCCATCTGGGCGATCTGCCGATAGAAAGCCGGCTGGCCAACGGGTCCAGTCCATGGCGTGATATAGGGTTCCAGATCGCTGTCCGACAAAGATCGGGCCGCGGCGCCCGAGACATACGCTTTCAGGATTGCGACCTGTATGTAGTCCGGCATGCCGGCGAAGGCGGCCTCATGCTGACGGACATGCTGGACAAAGGGCGAACCCCACGGCCGCACCGCCACAGGGTCGATCAGCAGCAGCCTGTCATAGTCGCAGCCGTCGATGAGATGCGCGCGCAACGCCGTGGCGCCGCCGAAATCATGGGCAATGATCTTGGGTCGGTCGAGTTTCCAGAAGGCCAGCATCGCCGTCAGCGCCTTGTTCTGGATGCCCAGCGAAACGTCCTGGCCTTCCCGTTTGCCGGATCGCCCATACCCGGGAAGATCGTAGAAATACAGCATATGGTCGCGCGCCAGTTCCGGTGCGACGCGATGCCAGACATGCGAGGAGAACGGCGTACCGTGCACGAGCACGATCGGCGGGCCTGAGCCGGCGGTTCCCCATGCGATGGTCGTGCCGTTCCAGTCAAATGTCTGTGTGGGTATGATCATGGCGCTTCACCAACCGGCTGTTCGTCCGGCGACGATAATCCCCCGCGATGTCGTCCAGAACCGCCAAATTCTCACAGCAGCTTCAACGGAACTCACGCAGGACCCCCTGTGATCGCACCGCCAACAGGCTGGAGGTCGACCGGCAGTTTCAATTTTCCCTTGAGGCAGTTGTCGGCCCCAATGCGGCAATAGCGCCATTGCTCTCGGCCCGGCTTTTCGGTATGTGCCTGAAAGATGTCTTCGAAGGGGTATTCCTATGGCTGATCACTCGCCGACCGGTCCTGTCGAACTGGGCGCGAAGATGGACTATGCGGAGCATGACCGCACCTATTCGGGCTTTCTCGCGCTGGCCAAATACGGGTCGCTTTTCTGCGGCGCGCTGCTCATCGCGATGGCGTTTGGCTTCTTTGCGGCTGGTTTCTTCTCGGCGCTTATCCTGTTCGTCCTGATACTGGCCGTCGGCGCCTTCATTCTGCGATAGACCTTCCAAAACCCTGTTGCCATTGACGTCGCCGGATATTCCGGCCGACACTTTGCGCAAACAGGTTCCAGCCGAAAGGATCATGCGGTGGGACAGACGGTTTTCATCCCTCGTGAGCTTGATGCGAACGAGCCGCGCGTCGCGGCCTCGCCCGATACGGTCAAGCGGCTGGCGGGGCTGGGCCTCGACGTGATTGTCGAAACCGGCGCCGGCACAAGGTCGCGCATTCCCGACGAAGAGTTTGCCAAGGCAGGTGCTGCCATCGGCAAGGCTTCCGATGTCGCCAAGGCCGATGTCGTGCTGAAGGTCCGCCGGCCGACGGACGCCGAGCTGAAGAGCTACAAATCCGGCGCGGCGGTGATCGCCATCATGGATCCCTACGGCAATGATGCCGCAGTAGCGGCTCTGGCCAAGGCCGGGGTCACCGCGTTCTCGATGGAATTCATGCCGCGCATCACCCGCGCTCAATCGATGGACGTGCTGTCCAGCCAGGCAAACCTTGCCGGCTATCAGGCGGTGATCGACGGCGCTTCGGAATATGATCGCGCGCTGCCGATGATGATGACGGCGGCGGGCACGGTGCCGGCGGCGAAGGTTTTCATCATGGGTGTCGGCGTCGCCGGCCTGCAGGCGATCGCCACGGCACGCCGGCTCGGCGCGGTCGTCACAGCCACCGACGTGCGCCCCGCCGCCAAGGAACAGGTCGCCTCGCTCGGCGCAAAGTTCCTGGCCGTCGAGGACGACGAGTTCAAGGCCGCCGAAACCGCCGGCGGCTACGCCAAGGAAATGTCGAAGGAATACCAGGCAAAGCAGGCCGCACTGACCGCCGAGCACATCGCCAAGCAGGACATCGTCATCACCACGGCGCTGATTCCCGGCCGGCCAGCGCCGAAGCTGGTGTCGGCGGCGATGGTCGCCTCTATGAAGCCGGGTTCGGTGCTCATCGATCTGGCAGTAGAGCGTGGCGGCAATGTCGAGGGCGCTGAAGCCGGCAAGGTCGTCACCACGGCCAACAATGTGAAGATCGTCGGCCACCTCAACGTGCCTGGCCGTGTCGCCGCATCCGCCTCGCTGCTCTATGCCAGGAACCTGTTCGCTTTCCTCGAGACGCTGGTCGACAAGACCACCAAGACGCTTGCCATCAACCGCGAGGACGATCTGGTCAAGGCGACGATGCTGACCGATGGCGGCAAGGTCGTTCATCCCGCTTTCGCCAAGGCCGACCAGCAGCCGCATGTCGAACCGGCTGCGATCCCGGCCACGACGATGGTTGCCGATGCCTCTACTGCACCCAAGAAAGCTGCGACCAAGAAAACAGCCGCATCCAAGTCGCCCGCGTCCAAGTCGAAAGGCACAGCGTGATGGATCAGACCCTGCAGAAAGCCCTCGACCAACTCGACCAGGCAAGTGCTGCCGTCAGGCTTGCGGTGCAGAACCTGGCCAACGCCCCAGGCGGCGCCGATGCTGCGGGTGGTGCCGCGCACGCACTCTCCGGCGGCGCCATCGATCCCTTTATCTTCCAATTCGCCATCTTCGTGCTGGCGATCTTCGTCGGCTACTACGTCGTCTGGTCGGTGACCCCGGCTCTGCACACGCCGCTGATGGCGGTCACCAACGCCATCTCCTCGGTCATCGTCGTCGGTGCGCTGCTCGCTGTCGGCATCGCCGCTTCCGGTGTCGCCGCAGGCTTCGGCTTCGTCGCGCTGATGCTGGTTTCCGTCAACATCTTCGGCGGCTTCCTGGTCACCCAGCGCATGCTGGCCATGTACAAGAAGAAGGACAAGTAGAGCGCCATGAACGCCAACTTCGCGTCCTTCCTCTATCTGGTTTCCGGCGTCCTGTTCATCATGGCGCTGCGCGGCCTGTCGCATCCGACGACCAGCCGCCAGGGCAATATGTACGGCATGATCGGCATGGGCATCGCCATCGCCACCACGCTGGCGCTGGCGATCCCGTCGGTCCCGTCGGCCGGCCGCTACGGCCTGATCGTGCTTGGCCTCGCCATTGGCGGTAGCGTCGGCGCCGTCACCGCGCGCCGCATCGCCATGACCTCGATGCCGCAGCTGGTCGCCGCCTTCCACAGCCTCGTCGGCCTTGCCGCCGTCATGGTGGCGGCAGCGGCCATCTACGCGCCGGAAAGCTTCGGCATTGGCACGGCGGGCGACATCCATGCCCAGGCGCTGATCGAGATGAGCCTTGGCGTTGCCATCGGCGCCATCACCTTCACCGGCTCGGTCATCGCCTTCTTGAAGCTCGACGGCCGCATGTCGGGCAAGCCGATCATGATCGGCGGCCGCCACTTCATCAACGCAGCCCTTGGTATAGCCCTCATCGTGCTGATCGTTCTGCTGGTCACCACCGAGGCCAAGCTGGTGTTCTGGCTGATCGTCGCCGCCTCGCTGGCGCTCGGCATCCTGCTGATCATCCCGATCGGCGGCGCCGACATGCCGGTCGTCGTCTCCATGCTCAACTCCTACTCCGGTTGGGCAGCGGCTGCCCTCGGCTTCACGCTTGGCAATCTGGCTCTGATCATCACCGGCGCGCTGGTCGGCTCGTCCGGCGCGATCCTGTCCTACATCATGTGCAAGGGCATGAACCGAAGCTTCATCTCGGTCATCCTCGGCGGCTTCGGTGGAGAGACCGCTGCTGCGGCCGATGACGGCATCGAGCGCACGGTCAAGCAGGGTTCGGCCGATGACGCCGCCTATCTGATGATGAACGCGCAGAAGGTCATCATCGTGCCCGGCTACGGCATGGCGGTTGCGCAGGCGCAGCACGCGCTGCGTGAAATGGCCGACAAGCTCAAGGCCAATGGCGTCGATGTGAAGTACGCGATCCATCCTGTCGCCGGCCGCATGCCTGGCCACATGAACGTGCTGCTGGCCGAAGCCAACGTGCCCTATGACGAAGTGTTCGAGCTCGAGGACATCAACTCCGAATTCGCGCAGGCCGACGTCGCCTATGTCATCGGCGCCAACGATGTCACCAACCCTTCGGCCCGTGACGACAAGTCCTCGCCGATCTACGGCATGCCGATCCTCGACGTCGACAAGGCCCGTACCTGCCTGTTCGTCAAGCGCTCGCTCGGCTCCGGCTATGCCGGCATCGACAACACGCTGTTCTACAAGGACGGCACCATGATGCTGCTCGGCGACGCCAAGAAGATGACCGAGGAAATCGTCAAGGCCATGGATCACTGATCCGGCCGAAGGGCGGAAGTATCACCATCCAAATGAAAGAGCCCGGCTTCGAAGCCGGGCTCTTTCATTTCTGGGGCGATGCCGGTTCAGCGGGTGCTCAGGAAAACCGCTTCCTCTTCGTCGCGCTGCCTGCCGCCGAGAGCGGCCGCGGCACTGGCGATGAAGGCGCCGATGACCAGCGACAAGGCTCCGAGCAGGGCAAAGGTCGCGCTGCCCTTCCGGGCGGTATCGGCAGCCTGCTTGGCCTTGACCTTGGCGTCCTCGACCTTGGCGACCAGGGCATCGACACGCGCCTTGGCGTCGGCCTCGGAAAGGCCGGTACGGGCGGCAACCAGTTGCGACAGATAGGTCTTGTCGTCGGCCGAAATCTCGCCCGACGCCGCACTGGCGATCAGGATACGCGAAGCCTGACCAACCGCGGCGGCATTGCCGTCCGGACCAGCCGCCGCGAGCTTGCTCGGATCGGCAGGGCGGAACAGTGAATCCACCAGATAGGAGGTCGCATTATCGGCCGATACGCCTCCGGCATTTGACGAGGCTCCGGCCGACGCACCCATGGCGGCACCCGACGCTACGGTGGAGACAGCCTGCACGCCTGTACCAAGTGCTGCGGAAAGCGCTGAACCCAGGACGCCGACGACAATCAGCGTTGCCAACGCCCAGGCAAGGAAGCCATGAGCGGTGTCGCGGAAATACACTTCGTCAGTGTGGATCCCGACCCATTTGGTGCGCAGGCGTCCGGCAAGGTAACCGCCGACGCCGGAGGACAGCCATTGCACGATGACCAGCCAGATGGCGGTCGACACCGCGAAGGTGGTGATCGACGCGCCGGACCCTGACCATGGCGAAACCATGCTGAGCCCAAGCCCTGAGCCGAGCAGCATGAGGATGAAGGTCAGCGTCGAGGCCGCGAAGGCGCCGGCGATGATCGGCCCCCAACTGACGGCTGTGGCGGATGATTCTTCTGAAGCGGACAGGTCGATAGCCGATACGGTGGGCTGCATCAAAGCCCCCTACCGTACGAAAAGCATGATGAGGATGATGATCGGTATCGGAATACCGAGCAACCAGAGCAAAATGCCACGTCCCATGAAAAGCCTCCTGTGAGAAATTGTGATCGATGTGGTCACAATGTCCCGAGGGGGCTTCTGTTCCTGCAGGCTACAAAATGATTTTGTTTGCCGGCGATGGAACAATTCGGAGCGCCGCTTCGCGTCACTGCCTCGAGCGATGATGTTGTTGTGATTTGACCCATGGGTCGAGTCGGGCAAAAGCGGAAAGCCGGGGCTGTCTCTGCCTTGTGGTTCACAAATCGGGCTGGACCCGACCCGTCAGCCCGACAGATTTTCTTCGAGGCCCCTGGCTGAGTAGGAAGACAAATGACTCCAAGGAAATTCCAGGAGAAGCAAAAAGCAAAAGCCCAGCGGATTTCGGCCCCAACCGGCGGCTCGCGCTCAGCAATTTTCGCCAGCCTGGTCTTGCTCTCTGGTCTGTTCACCGGAGCCTTGACCCCGGCGGCTACAGCCGGTCCGGCGATTGGCGCGACATCGGTCAGTCCAGTTGCTGAAGACCTCGCGCATTCCCCCGTGGGCTTCGAAGCCGTTCGCGTTCCAAATGGTAGCGAACCGCCGCTGGCCGCCGGTATCTGGTACCCGACCTCGGCCGAGCCGCGCGATGTGCCGCTGGAAAGCTTCACCCAGCGCGTCGCGCCTTCCGGCCCGGTAAAAGGCAGTGCGCTGCCGCTTGTCGTGATCTCGCATGGCGGCGGCGGATCCTACGCCGGGCATTATGATACGGCGATCGCACTGGCGAGTGCTGGGTTCATCGTCGCCGCGGTCAGCCATGCCGGCGATACCTACGACGACCAGAGCAAGGTGCTGATGCCGTGGCGCCGGCCTGCCCAGCTAAGCCGGCTGATCGATTTCATGCTGAAGGACTGGCAAGGACATGCCGACATCGATCCGCAGCGCATCGGCGCCTTCGGATTCTCGAATGGCGGCTTCACCGTGCTCGTCGAAGCGGGCGGAATACCCGACCTCGGCAAGATCGACTCATACTGCGCGGCAAATCCCCAGCACGATCTTTGCACCGCGCTTGCGAAAGCCGGGGTCCATTCCGTTGCAGAAGCCGTCCAACCACCGTCCGGGGCGTGGAAGCCTGATCGGCGAATCCGCGCCGTCGCAGCCGCCGCGCCGGCGTTCGGCTTCACCTTTGACCGCGCCGGCCTTGCTTCGGTTCAGATCCCGGTGCTGCTATGGCGCGCGGCCAACGACCAGCATCAGCCCGACCCCTGGTATGAAGAACAAATCCGTTCAGCGCTGCCTCGACCACCGGAGTACCGTGTCGAACCCGTGGCGGGTCACTATGCGTTCTTGCCGCCATGCAGCGCGCAAATGCGCCGTGCTGCCCCCGAGATTTGCATCGATGCACCCGGCTTCGATCGGGCCGCGTTCCATCAGCGTCTGAACGCCGCCCTGGCAAGCTTTTTCAGCGCAGCACTACAGCCTTAGAGCGTGTCGCTTCGAAACGGAATCAGGCGCTGCGCTTTAAGCTCTTGTAGGCATCTCGTTCGCCCAAAACCGTTGCGCAGTTTTGGGCGACATGCCTCAGATATCCAGATTGGCGACCGACAATGCGTTGTCCTGGATGAATTCGCGCCGTGGCTCGACCTCGTCGCCCATCAGCCGCGAGAACAGGCTGTCGGCATCGGTCGCATCGTTGACCTTGACCTGCAGCAGCGAACGCACATTCGGGTCGAGCGTGGTTTCCCACAGCTGTTCGGCATTCATCTCGCCGAGACCCTTGTAGCGCTGCATGGTCAGCCCCTTGCGGCCGGTCGCAAAGACGGCGTTGAGCAGCGCCAGCGGCCCCGAGACGGTTTCGGCCACATCCTTGCGGCGCAGCACCGGCGGTTCGCCATAGACCTCTGTCAGGCGCGGCGCATAGCGGTCGAGCTGGCGCGCATCGGCCGAATTGATCAGCCCCATGTCGAGATGGGCGTATTCCTTGACGCTGCGCACGGTGCGCTCGAAGACATAGCCTCCGCTGCCGTCATTCGAGGTCGACATGTGGCCGGTCCAGCCGCGCTCGGTGTCCTCGGCGATGATGTCGAGGCGTCGCGCAATCCGCTCCGCCATGGCGTTGGCGCCGCCAAGATCGTTGAAGACGTCGGGGTTGAGCCCGCCGGCGATCGCCGCTTGCTCGACCACGCCTCTGTTGTAGCGCGTGTGCAGGCCGTTGATGAGCTGGCGCACAGCCAGCGCGTCTTCGACGGCACCGCGCAGATCCTGTCCGATCCGCACCTCGCCCGAACCGAGCGAAAGCGACGCCTCTTCCAGCCCCGAGCCGATCAGGAACTCCTCGAACGCGCTCTCGTCCTTGATGTATTGCGAGCTCTTACCGCGCGTCACTTTGTAGAGCGGCGGCTGGGCGATGTAGAGATGGCCGCGCTCGATCAGCTCCGGCATTTGCCGGAAGAAGAAGGTGAGCAGCAAGGTGCGGATATGGGCGCCGTCGACGTCGGCGTCGGTCATCAGGATGATCTTGTGGTAGCGCAGCTTGTCGGCGTTGAATTCGTCCTTGCCGATCGAGGTGCCCAGTGCGGTGATCAGCGTGCCGATCATCTCGGAGCCGAGCATGCGGTCGAAGCGGGCACGTTCGACATTGAGGATCTTGCCGCGCAGCGGCAGGATCGCCTGGTTCTGGCGCGAACGGCCGCCCTTGGCCGAGCCGCCGGCCGAGTCACCCTCGACGATGAAGATTTCGGATTTCGCAGGGTCGCGTTCTTGGCAGTCGGCCAGCTTCCCGGGCAGCGAAGTGACGCCGAGCGAGCTCTTGCGGGTGATGTCGCGCGCCTTGCGCGCCGCTTCGCGCGCGGCGGCCGCCTGGATGACCTTGTCGATGACCACCTTGCCTTCGGACGGGTGTTCCTCGAGCCAGGTGCCGAGCGCCTCGTTGACGAGACCTTCGACCACGGGGCGCACCTCGGACGAGACCAGCTTGTCCTTGGTCTGCGAGGAGAATTTCGGGTCGGGAACCTTGACCGACAGCACCGCCGTCAGCCCCTCGCGGCAATCGTCGCCGATCAGCGCCACCTTTTCCTTCTTGGTCAGGCCCGAGGATTCACCATAACCGGTGATCTGGCGCGTCAGCGCGCCACGGAAACCGGCGAGGTGGGTGCCGCCATCGCGCTGCGGGATGTTGTTGGTGAAGGCCAGCACGTTCTCGTGGTAGCTGTCGTTCCACCACATCGCCACTTCGACGGTGATGCCGTCTCGCTCGGCCTTGATGGCGATCGGCTTGTCGATCAGCGGCTTCTTGACCCGGTCGAGATATTTGACGAACTCTTCCAGGCCGCCATCATAGTGCAACTCATGCCGCACGATGTCGGCGTGGCGGGCGTCGGTCAGAATGATGCGGACGCCGGAATTGAGGAAGGCGAGCTCGCGCAGCCGGTGCTCCAGCGTGCCGAAGTCGAATTCGACCATGGTGAAGGTCTCGGACGACGGAAAGAAGGTGATCTGGCTGCCGCTGCGGCCCTCATAGGTGCCTGGCTGCTTGTTCTGCTCATAGCTGCCCGTCGCCTTCAGCGGTGCGTCGGCATTGCCGTGCGTGAAGCTCATCTCGAAGATCTGGCCGTTGCGGCGGATCTTCAGCTTCAGCCACGCCGAAAGGGCGTTGACCACCGAGACGCCGACGCCATGCAGGCCGCCCGACACCTTGTAGGAGTTCTGGTCGAATTTGCCGCCGGCATGCAACTGCGTCATGATCACTTCGGCCGCGGAAATGCCTTCGCCAGTGTGGATATCGGTCGGAATGCCGCGGCCATTGTCGATCACCGTCACCGAACCATCGGGGTTGAGCGTCACGGTGACGAGGTCGGCGTGGCCGGCCAGGGCCTCATCGATGGCGTTGTCGACCACCTCATAGACCATGTGATGCAGGCCTGAACCGTCGTCGGTGTCGCCGATATACATGCCGGGGCGTTTGCGGACGGCGTCCAACCCCTTCAAAACCTTGATGGAATCGGCGCCGTATTCGGCTTCGGCGCCGTTGGTGTTCTCGGTCTGGTCGCTCATGAAAACCTATTGTCTAGATGCCGCTTGTACAGCGCGAAAAATCGGCCCCGAATCGCGCGTCTGATATCGTGTAGATATAGGCGCTAAAGGCGGTTTTTCCAAGGTTTGCGGGCATTTCCGGCCCAAATCCCGAGCCGGCAGCCGGCTATTTTCTTCGAGCGTTGAGTTTGGCGAGAAGGCCGCGCAAATATTTGATCATGGATTTGTCTCTGGGCGCCAGCCGACCCGTGCGGTCGAGCTCCAGTGTCAGGTTCAGCGCCTTCGTTAGCACCGCCCTCGGATCCTTGGCCACATACGCATAGTTGATGTAGGCCTGCACCAGATCAAATTGCCAGATCGCATTGTTCGGATCGGACTGGGCCAGCTTCTGGCGGATGGCGAGGCTGGCTTCGAAAGCCTTCTTGGAGCCCTCGAAATGGCGCTGCTTGGTCTCCAGCATGCCGATTTCCGACAGAGTGATCGACAGGTCGCGCTGCCAGTCCGAATTGCCTGGATCGAGCTTCGCCAGCCGGTCGGCAATGGCAAGACTGTCCTGGTAATTTTGCAGTGCGTCGCCGACATTGCCCTGGGCATCAAGCACACCGGCAACCTTTTCCAGACAGACCGACAGGTCGCGCTGCCATTCGGTGTTGCCGGGGTCATCAGCGGCAAGTTCACGCGTCACGGCCAGTGCTTGCTGATAGGAAGCCAGCGCTGCCGGCCAGTTTTCCTGGTCGTTGAGCGCGTTGCCGATCTTGGCGTAACTGATCGACAGGTCGCGCTTCAAGTCGGTATCGCCGGGGTCGCGACGCACCAGGTCTTCGGCGATCGTCTGGCTCTTGGCATAGGCCACGAGCGCACCGGCGGGGTCGCCGCGCAGGCGCAGTACGTCACCGAGCCTGTCATGGCTGACAGCGACAGCGCGCTGACGCTCCGGGTCACCGGGTTTGTCCTCGGCCAGCACCAGCCGAATTCTCAAGCTCTCTTCAAAGGCCGTCTGGGCGCCGTCCAACTGGCCGGCGGTACGGGCAAGGTCGCCGATTTCATCATAGGTTATGGTCAGGTCTCGCAGCACATAGGCGCTGTTCGGCTCGGCATCGGCCAATTTCTGCTTGATCGACAGGCTTTGCTGATAGGCCTGGGCCGCCGCAGCCACATCGCCTTGCGTCGCCAGCACGTTGCCGATCTTGTCATGGGCCATGGCAAGGTCGCCCAGCCAATCTTTCTTGTCCGGCACGCCTGCGGTCAGGTCCTGCAGCATGTCCCTGGCCGCCTCATAGTTCTCCAGCGAGGTCGGCAGGTCGCCTTGCGCCATCTCAGTGTTGGCGAGCTTGATATGGCTGATAGCGAGATCGCGCTTGACGCTGGTGTCGGTTTCCTGACGCGACCGCTGCTCGAGATTGGCCACCAGCGCGGTAAAGGCGCGGCTGGCCGCCTCGACCTTGCCGACCGTCGTATAGAGAATACCGAGTTCCTCCAGCGTGCGGCTCTGGCGGTCGGCCTGTTCCAGGTTCAGCGAGGTCTGCCCGGCCTCGCCATACAGCGCCAGCACCGATTCATAGCCCTTGATGGCCGCCGCATAGTTGAGGTCGGCGCGCGCCGCGCCCGCCGACAGGAACAGTGTTGCGGCCTGCGACAGCGTGCGGTCGACGAAATTCACCTTCAGCGCCTTGCGCGATACCTCGTCGATATCGGCCGCTTCCGCCAGCTTCGCCTGCGCCGCGCCGAAGGCGCCCAGGGCCAGCTGCTCCTCGGCCTGCCGGCGCAGTTCCGTCACACGCGGATCGTCGGCAGCCAGCGTCTTCATCTCGGCGCGCACCTTGACGAAGGCGTCCGCCGCCTCGCGCAGCCGGGCATTCAGGCTATCCGCCGACAGATGGCTGGTGTCGGAACTGATCAGCGCGCCATAGAGCGGCGCCAGCGGCATGTCGGCGTCGCTGGCGATCTGCTCGACCTCGCCGCGCATTTCCGGTGTCACATCGGCCATCGCCAGCAGCAGCCGTTCGCGCTCCGGCAATTGCTCCTTGGCGGCGGCGGCAAAGAACAGTTTCGGCAGGCCGCTCTCGACATAGGGCAGCTGCTTGCCGCGCGACAGGTCGTAAACCTCCTGCTGCACCAGCGTCAGCACCGAGCGGATTTCCAGCCCGTCTGTGCCGAGATATTTGGTCAGCGCCGTTGTGAAAGGCGAGTTCTGGCCGGTGCCGTCAGCGGCCGTCTCGCCGGGTGCGGCCGAAAAGGCGAACAGGATGTTTTCCGCCCGCCCGATGCGGCCAAGGCCTGGCTTGACCTTGTCGGCGACATCCTTGGCCAGCGAAGTCGCGCCGCGTCCGTCGCCGCTGCCTCCCGAGAAGGGGTCACTGCGGCAGGCGTCGAGCACGATCAGTCCGACCTTGGCGGTGGCGGCCACCGCAGCGCGCACCTCTTCCAGCGGCAGGCTGGTCTTGTCCAGCGCATCGAGCGAGGAGGCGTCCGCATCGACCGGCAGCAGCCGGTTGTCGCCTGATATCTCAACGCCATGGCCGGAGAAATAGACCAGCGCCACATCGGCGCCCTTGGCGTCTTCGCGAAAATCGTCGAGCGCGCGCCGCATGCGTCTGAGATCGCGGTTGGTCTCAAGCACAACCTCGAAGCCGAGCTTCTTCAGTGCCGCTTCCATCGCCTCGCCGTCGTGGATGGGATTGGCCAGTGGCCGCATCAGCCGGTAGTCGTCTTCGGCCATGACCAATGCCACGCGCCGCTCAGCCGCCGCCGCGGCGGTGGTCGCAATCATCAGCAGCAAGGCAAACAGCAAGCGCAAGTCGAACCGCCCCCGGCTCAGTTCATTTGCCGACAATTCCACCTCTTTATGGCGCGAGCAAGCCGGGGACCCGGCTACAACCGGCTCCTTCAGGCAGCGCGCATCGGTTTCAACGCTTCGCTCCAGCGCAACAGCTCGTCCAGCATGGTCCTGGCGCCACCGGTCACCTGTTCGCTGGCGCTGAAGGCGCCGTTCTCATCGAGCAGTTTCTGGTACATCGGCAGCGCGACGCCTTCAGAGATCGGCATGACACCCACCGCGGTCAGCAGCGGCTTCAGCGCCTGCGCCGCGCGCAGGCCGCCGGAGACGCCGCCATAGCTGAAAATTGCGGCCGGCTTGTACTTCCATTCGCGCGAGAGATAGTCGATCGCGTTGACGATCGCGGGTGCGGCGAAATAATTATACTCCGGCGCGACGAAGACGAAGGCGTCGGCCGCGTCGATTGCCTTCGACCAGGCCTTGGTGTGGTCCTTTTGATAGTTGCCAAGCCTCGGATGATGCGGCTCGTCCAGCACCGGCAGTTTGAACGCTGCGATGTCGGTCAGCACCGGCTCGAATTTCCCGTGCTCGCGCGCGAATGTCTCCAGCCACTCGGCAAAAACCGGGCCGGCGCGGCCGGGCCGGGTGCTGCCGATGATGATGTTCAACTGGTGCTTCAAGTCTGGCTCCTTCGTCAGGCGGTATCTGTTGGTGACTGTGACTACGGCAGAGTGTCCCGGCGGACAAGGCGGGACGCCTGACGGAGCGGTCACGATCGGATGAACAGACTGTCTGTCTTCGCGGGTTCTGCTGTCGTGGTTTGGTCTGCCGTTCGGTCACATGGACGTCCGAGGTGCCAGCCACTACATTGATGCAACAGCGGAGCACTTCATGGACATTCAGCCCGCCCCCTTTGTTCCCCCCGCACCGAAGCCGCGCACGACGCCGCCTTCGACGCTGGAGATGATCCGCATCGTCTACCGCAATCCGCTCGAACTGTGGGGGGAGCATACCTACAACGAGCCGTGGATTTCTGCGAATGGGGTTGGTGGCCATCTGATCGTCGCCAACGATCCCGGCCTCATCCGCCATGTGCTGGTCGACAACGCCAAGAACTACAAGATGGCGACGGTACGCCAGAAGATCCTGCGGCCGATCCTGCGCGATGGTCTGCTGACCGCCGAGGGCGAGGTCTGGAAGCGGTCGCGCAAGGCGATGGCGCCGGTGTTCACGCCGCGCCACATCTTCGGCTTCGCCCAGCCGATGCTGAAACGCACCAAGGAGTTCGTCGCCCGCTACGAAGCGGGCGGCATATCCGACATCGCCCATGACATGACGCTGCTCACCTACGACATCCTCGCCGAGACGCTGTTCTCCGGTGAGATCGCGGGCGAACCGGGTAGTTTCGCCAATGAGATCGACCGCCTGTTCGAGACCATGGGCCGTGTCGACCCGCTCGACCTGTTGCGCGCGCCCGACTGGCTGCCGCGGCTCACCCGCATCCGCGGCCGCAAGACCATGGCCTATTTCCGCAAGATCGTCACCGATACGGTCAAGATGCGCGAAGAGCGGGTCAGGCTTGACCCCGATGGCGTGCCGCAGGATTTCCTGACGCTGCTGCTCAAGGCAGAAGGTCCCGACGGGCTGACGCGCGCCGAGGTCGAAGACAACATCATCACCTTCATCGGCGCCGGCCATGAGACCACCGCGCGGGCGCTGGGCTGGACGCTCTATTGCCTGGCCGAATCGCCATGGGAGCGCAACCGGGTCGAGCAGGAGATCGACCAGGTGCTGGCGCGCGAGCCGGATCCGACGAAGTGGCTGGACGCGATGCCATTGACCCGCGCCGCTTTCGACGAGGCGCTCCGGCTCTATCCGCCGGCACCGTCGATCAACCGCGAGCCGATCGAGGCGGAGATGTGGAAGGACCTTTATATCCCCAAGCACGCCGCCGTGCTGGTCATGCCGTGGGTCGTCCACCGCCACAGGAAATTATGGGACCGGCCGGATGCCTATCTGCCGGAACGGTTCCATCCGGGGAACCGTGAGAAGATCGACCGCTTCCAGTATCTGCCGTTCGGCGCGGGGCCGCGCGTCTGCATCGGCGCCAGTTTCGCCATGCAGGAGGCGATCATTGCGCTCGCCATCCTGCTGTCGCGCTTCCGCTTCGATACGACCGCTGAAACGAAACCCTGGCCGGTGCAGAAACTGACGACACAGCCGCAAGGCGGGTTGCCGATGCAGGTCACACCTCGCTAGGCGCGCTGATATTCAGGTGATGCCGGTCTGCGAACGATGGCTTCCTGCGCTTCCGGTGCTCACGTACTTGAGTACGCTCCGCTCCGGTTCTCGTAACCCACCATTCTCGACACGGCCTGACCTGAATCTCAACACGTCTAGGGTTTACGCCGCGGGCTTGCGCTGCTGGAACTGGCCGGCGGCGCGGAAGCGCCAGAGGTAGCTGGGCAGGATCGTCGCGATCGATTGCGGCTGGATGCCAAGCCCGGCGAGTGTCCGGTTGGCCTTGGTGGCGGCCTCCGAAACGATGTTGTGCTCGCGCAGCTGCATCACCTGGTCCTTGGTCAGCAGCGGATTGGGCAACAGGCCGAGGATCGAAGCCTGGATGTTGGCCACCCACCACGGCACCGGTACAAGCAGGCGCTTGCGCTCGATGACAGTGAGCAGTTCCTCCATGCACTCCTTGAAGGTGAGCACGTTGGGGCCGCCAAGCTCGTAGGTCTGGCCGCCACCGATCTTGCCGTCGACCGAGCGCGCCACCGCCTCGGCGACATCGCCGACATAGACCGGCTGGAACTTGGTCTGGCCGCCGCCGATCAGCGGCAGCACCGGTGAATAGCGCGCCATGTTGGCGAAGCGGTTGAAGAACTCGTCCTCGGGTCCGAAATTGATCGACGGCCGGAAGATCACCGCGTCGGCGATCGTCTCCAGCACGGCCTTCTCGCCAAGCGCCTTGGTGCGTGCGTAATTCGATTCGGAGTCCGCATCGGCACCGAGCGCCGAAATATGGGTGAGGCCGGCACCGACCGAGCGCGCGGCCTCGGCAACGGCGCGGGCGCCGAATTCGTGCACTGTGTTGAATTTCTGCCGACCGGTCTCATGCAGGATGGCAACAAGGTTGACGACGTGGTCGGCGCCTTGCACGGCACGGTCGACCGACCAGCGCATGCGCACATTGGCCTGCACCGGTTGGATTTGGCCGACATTGCCGAGCGGCTGCAGATGGCCGGCAAGATCGGGCCGCCGGCAGGCGACCCGGATGCGATAACCGCGCTTGGCCAGCGCGCGCACGACATGGCGGCCGACAAAGCCTGATCCGCCAAAGACGACGACGAGCTTTGGGGTCTGCAGGATTTCGGTCATGGCTGGCTCCGGCGCACGTTCCAGATGGCTTGGCTGAAGCCGTTTCATAGTCGGTTTTGCGCCAAAGGCAAAGGGTGACGCGTCGTCGCTGCCACCCCCCTCGAAAGCTTGTTAGAATGCCTTGCCGATGCGGGCGTCAACCGAGTGCCGGTTGCCGCCGCGAATGACGAAGAACAGCAGAATCGCCGCCCACAAAAGCGACTTTTCGGCCCCTGAAAAACCCTGGCCCATGGTCACCCAGTGGAACCAGACGGTGACCAGCAGCACGAATAGGCCGGCAAAAGCGGCCGGGCGCGTCAAAAACCCGAGGGCGATCAAAATGCCGCCGAAAAACTCGGTGCAGGCCAGAAGCAGCGACCAGAAGGCGCCGGGATAGAAGCCGAGGCCTTCGACCATCTCGGCGGCGCCGAAAGGATTGGTGATCTTCTGCGAGCCATGGATGGTGAGGAACGCGCCGGCGACGATGCGCAGCAGGGTTTCGCCGGCGTCATGCAGCGACGAATACAGGCGGCCGAGTGCGGGAATGATCAGTCTGCCGCGGGAAGCGTCGGTGGTTACGGACATCGTAGCTCCTGTGTTGTGAACATCCCCGCAAACGCCCGATGGCTTCCATCAAGTCAAGTTAACAAAAGTTAACTTTCACAATCATGTTTATACAATGCGCAAAACGAACGCAGAAAACCCCGCCGAAGCGGGGTTTTCCGGGTGAGGTTCATGTCGAAACCAGGGTCCAACGAGGCGGCCTGACCTGAGACGGTATCAGCGTGGCGTGAAGCAAGTACGCCCGCCCCAGCCCTGGACGCATCCGACAGAAGACACCGACCGGGCAAACCCGACCCGGACAGCTATTCGTCGTCGTGACGCGCGGTAAGGTTCACCGAGTCGCGGAAAAAATCTCTTCAGGCGGAATAGCGCTCGGCGAATTCGGAAATGCGCTGCACCACCGCCTTGGGCGCGGTGATACCGCGTGCCTGTGCCTTCTCGGCGGCTTCGGCTCGGGCACGGCCCGGCACATGCACGCCGTAGCGGCGGCGCAGACGGTCGAGCTGGTCCTTCATCCGCTGTTCGAAATCCGGATCGAGCAGCTTGGGCTCGACAGCAAGCACGAACAGGCCGGTCCCGGGGCTGTCCGGGCCGCCGCTGAACCACGGCGCATCGAGCGACCAGTTGGCGCCCGACAGGCCGGCCGCCAGCACTTCGACCATCAGTGCGATGTTGGCGCCGCGCTGGCCGCCGAAGGCAAGCATGGCACCCTTCATGGCGGCCCCGGGATCGGTGGTCGGGTTGCCGCTGGCGTCCAGCGCCCAGCCTTCGGGGATTTTCTTGCCGTCCTCGGCCGCTTTGCGGATGTTGACGAAGGCGGTGGCGCTCGACGACTGGTCGATGACCAGCGGCGCGCCGTCGGCGGCGGGGGCGGCAAACGACATCGGGTTGGTGCAATAGACCGGCTTGACCGAGCCCGAGCCGGCCAGCACGGCCGGACCGTTGGTGGCGGCGAACGATACCAGCCCCTGTGCCGCCAGCCTTCCGGTGAAATAGCCGAGCGCACCGCACGTATAGGCGTTCTTCTGCGAGAAGATGGCGACGCCGAACAGCTTTGCCGCCTTGGCGAGGTCGTCGATCGTCCGGTCGAAGCCGATATGCGCCAGCCCGCCGCGTGCGTCGGAGAGATAGACGGCCAGCGCCGGCCTTGTGATCACCGGATCGGCATTGCCGTCGATGCGGCCGGCCTCGAGGGCCTCGAGATAATCGATGAAATGCGACAGCCCGACGGTCGAAAGCCCTTCCGCCTCGGCTGCTATGATCGAGGCGGTCAGCGATTGCGCCGCTTCCTCATTGGCGCCGGCGCCGAGTGCCGCCATCCGGCACAATCCTCTTGCCTGGTCGAGACTGAGTTGCATCATGGCCGTCCTGCGATTTCTGTCATTGGTTGGTTGGGTCTAACAGCACATGAGGCGGCGTTTGTGTTGAAAATCGTCCGCAACTGCAAGAAAAACGGCGGACACGTCCGCCGTTGCAAGTCCGCGCTATGAGCCTGGCGACTCCAGGCCAATTCCAGGAAAAGCTTCAGCCGATCTTGTTTGGGATTCGCGCTTCGATCCTGCTGAAGGCGAAGACCAGGATGCCGGTGATCGTCATGTAGATCAACGCCAGCAGCAGCAAGGGTTCGTAGGTGAGGTAGGTGTCCTGCCGCACCTTGGACGAGACGGCGAAGATGTCGATGACGCTGATGGTCGCCACCAGCGGCGTCGACTTCAGCTGCAGCACGGTTTCGCCGGTCAGCGTCGGCAGCGCCCGGTAGATGGCCTGCGGCAGCCAGATGCGCCGGAATGCCTTCCAGCGGCTCATGCCGAAGGCGCGCGCGGCCTCGAGTTGCCCTTTGGGCACGCCGGCGAAGGCGCCGCGCATCACCTCGCCCTCGTAACCGGCGAAGGACAAGGTCAGTGCCAGGACACCATAAGGCCAGGCTTGCCTGAGATACGGCCACATCCAGGACTCGCGAATCCACGGATATTGCGGAAACAAGGAGCCCAAGCCGTAATAGAGCAGCCACAACTGGATCAGCAGTGGCGTGCCCCGGATGACGGTACAGAAGACCTTGGCGGGTGCCGCGAACCAGAACGAGCCTGTCGCCTGCGCCAACCCCAAGGGCACGGCGAGCAGGAAACCCAGCACGCAGGTGACGGCCAGGATCCACAGTGAGCGCCAGATGCCGAGCAGGCCCATCTCGTAATATTGCGGCAGCCAGTCCCAGCGCATGAAGAATATGGCGCCCAGAACCAGCCCCAGCGCGATCAGGATCAGCACGATGCGGTGCGGCTGCAGCCACAGCGACGTTCGCGCGACAACGTTGATGATGGCCGCTTCGTTGGCCATCAGCGCGCTTCCTTGAGCGAAGGCATGCCGCGCCGCGACCAGCCCTCGACACGGCCGATCAGGAAGTTGGAAAGCAGCGACAGCAGCAGGTACAGCACGCCTGCGGCGAAGAAGAAGGTGAAATAGGCTTTGGTCACGCCCGCGGCCTGCCGTGTTGCCAGCGCCAGTTCATAGAAACCGACGACCGCCAGCAGGGCGGTGTCCTTGGTGGCGATCAGCCAAAGATTGGCGAGGCCCGGTATGGCAAACGGCAGCATGGCCGGCAGAGTGATGCGCCGCAGCATCAGGCCAGGCGACATGCCATAGGCACGGGCGGCTTCGATCTGGCCCTGCGGAATGGCCAGGATCGCGCCGCGTATGACTTCTGTCGAATAGGCGCCCTGGACGAAACCGAGCACGGCAATGCCGGCGGCAAGTCCGCTGATGTCGATGCGCTGATAGCCCATTGCCGCAAGCGCCTGGTTGATCAGGTCGGTTCCGGCATAATAGAGCAGCAGGATCAGCACCAGTTCGGGGACGGCGCGCACGATGGTGGTGTAGACGGCCAGCAGATCGCGCACCACCGGGCCGCCATAGAGCTTGCCATAGGCGCCGCCGGTACCGATCAGGAGACCAAGGCAGGTCGCGCCGAGCGCAATTTCGATCGAGTGGAGCAGCCCGAGCAGCAGGGTTCCGCCCCAGCCCGGCGGATAGGGCGAGAGAAGGTCGATGATGCCGGCCGCCGAGGCCGAAAGGAATGCGTCGATCAGCTTTGCCCCCGGATTGCTGGCGTCAGCCGCTGGCCATTTTCGTCAGCGAAAAGCGTGCTTGGACAGGTTCAGGCGAAACCGCACGGCGCACGATGCGCCGCGCGGTCACAAGCCCAGGCTTGCCGATCAGTTCGACTGCGCGCCGCCGCCGCCGTAAATGTCGAAATCGAAGTATTTCTTCGAGATCTCGTCATATTTGCCGTTGGACCGGATCGCCTTGATGCCGGCGTTGATCTTTGCCTTCAGGTCGGTGTCCTCCTTGCGCACGCCGGCGCCGACGCCCGGTCCAAGCACCTCGTCGTCCGGAGCCACCATGCCCTTCAGGTCGCAGCAGGCCTTGCCCTGGTCGGACTTGAGGAACTCGCCAAGCGCGATGGAATCGGCCTGCACCGCGTCGAGGCGGCCGGCGGCAAGGTCGTTGTTGGCTTCGTCCTGGGTCTGGTATTCCTTGATCTCGGAAGCCGTGGCGCCGAAGTGCTTCTTGGCGTAGACGGCGTGCACGGTCGACACCTGGACGCCGATGACCTTGCCCTTGAGGTCGTCGGGCCCGGGGCCGAATTTCTGGTCCTTCGGTCCGATGATCGCCGTCGGCGTGTTATAATATTTGTCCGAGAAGTCGATCGTCTTCTCGCGTTCGGCGGTGATCGACATCGACGAGACGATGAGGTCGATCTTCTTGGTGGTCAGCGCCGGGATGATGCCGTCCCAGGCAACAGGCGTGATGACGCAGTCGAGCTTCTCCTCGGCGCATACGGCGTCGATGAAGTCGATTTCCCAGCCGACCCACTTGCCCGAAGCGTCCGGCGAGGTGAAGGGCGGATAGGGTTCGGCGGCGACGCCGATCTTGACCGGATCGGCCTTGGCCACGCCCATGGCGGCGACGCCGAGCAGCAGCGCTGCGGCGAATGTCTTCAGAACAGTCTTCATTTCAAAACTCCCAGTTTGTTGTTGGTTCCCGGTTTTCTTCCGTCTCGGCCTGTCCCTAGCCGATGTTGCGGATGAACTGCTTCAGCCTTTCGGATTTCGGCGCGCCGAAGATCTGCTCCGGCGGGCCCTCTTCCTCGACCAGCCCGTTGTAGAGATAGACGACATGGGTCGCGACCTCGCGGGCGAACTTCATTTCGTGGGTGACCAGCACCATGGTGCGGCCCTCGCGCGCCAGGTCGCCGATCACCTTCAGCACCTCGCCGACCAGTTCCGGGTCGAGCGCCGAGGTCGGCTCGTCGAACAGCATGACGCGCGGATTGATGGCGAGCGCGCGGGCAATCGCGGCGCGCTGCTGCTGGCCGCCGGACAGATAGGCGGGATAGACGTCGCGCTTTTCGGCAAGCCCGACGCGCACCAGCAGCTTTTCGGCCTGGGCAATCGCCTCGTCGCGCTTCACGCCGAGCACATGCACGGGAACCTCGATGACGTTCTCGAGCAGCGTCATGTGGCTCCACAGGTTGAAATTCTGGAACACCATGCCGAGCTTGGAACGGATGCGCTCGATCTGCCTTCGGTCGGCGGGAATGGTGTGGCCGTGGCTATCGGCCTTCAGTTTGATCTCTTCGCCGTTGACGCGGATGATGCCGCTGGTCGGGTTTTCCAGGCAGTTGATGCAGCGCAGCAGCGTCGATTTACCTGAACCCGAGCCGCCGATGATGGCGATCACCTCGCCGTCGCGCGCCGACAGCGACACGCCCTTCAGCACATGCAACTGGCCGAATTTCTTGTGAAGGTTTTCGACATGGATGGCTTCGGCGGCGCCGTCCTGCGCCTTGCCGGATTGGGATGCGGCAGCTTCCACCGCGCTCACCGGGTGACCTCTGTATGGGAGGCGGCAGTTCGTCGAACGTCCATTCGGCTAATCAACATATACGCTGTACTGCCCCGCTCCAGACTTCAGCATGGACCCAACGGCGCGAGCCCGTCAATCCCACTCATTACGGCACTTGCGAGCTTGTTGTGCAAGTGTATAAATAGGCTTCCATGAAATTTTCTCGGTTTTTTTCAGCTAAAAAAGGGCTTCGATGAGCGCTTTCGGATCACAGTCCATGGCGGCGCCGCTGCGGCGCGTGCTGATGCGGTCGGCAGCCAACGCCATGCGCAACGCCGACAGGGCTGCCTGGCACTATGGCCCAGGATTCAATCCGGCGAAAGCAGCATCGCAGCACGCGCTCCTTGCTGAACTGGTGGCGGCTTCCGGCGCCGAAATCGAATGGATCGAGGACAAGGCCGATGGACTTTCGGATTCGGTGTTCACGCACGACCCATCGCTGATGACCGACCGCGGCGCGCTGATTCTGTCCATGGGCAAGCCCTTGCGCGCAAGCGAACCCTCGCTGCATGAGGAAACCTATAGAAGGCTGGGCATTCCGATCCTCGGCCGCGTCGAGGCTCCTGGCCAAGTCGAAGGTGGTGATTGTGTATGGTTGGATGCCCGCACGCTGGTGATCGGCCGCGGTGTCCGCTCCAACCAGGAAGGCATTCAGCAGGTTTCCAATCTGCTGACGCCGCTGGGCGTTTCCGTCTACGGCTTTGACCTGCCGCTGTGGCAGGGCGAAGAGGCCTGCCTGCATCTGATGTCGGTGATCAGCCCGTTGGCCGACGACCTCGCACTGGTCTATTCGCCGCTTTTGCCGGCCGCGTTCTACCAGATGCTGAAGGCGCGTAACATCCGGCTGGTCGAAGGCGATGCCGAAGAGTTCGCGGCTTCCAACGGCCTCAGCCTGAACGTGCTGCCGACCAGCCCACATAAGGTCATTGCCGTTGCAGGCTTTCCAAAGACCAAAGCCGCGATGGAAGCCGCCGGCTGCACGGTCGAAATTTTCGAGGCCGATGCGCTCTGCATCGCCTGCGAGGGTGGGCCGACATGCCTGACGCGGCCGATCCTGCGCCAATGAATGCGCCATCCCGCCGCAGGTTCCGTCGCGAGGGCGAGGAGCGGCGGCGGCAAGATCTGATCGAGGCAACTCTGGACAGCGTGGCGGAACATGGCCTGCAGGGCGCCACATTGCGCACCATCGCGTTGCGCGCCGGTGTCACCGCCGGGCTCATCCGGCACTATTTCCCGGGCAAGGAAGAATTGCTGCAGGGAGCCTATGCAGCGCTCATGGGCCGCATGACCGAGCAGGCGAAAGCGGCGTTGGTCATGGAAGATGCCTCTCCGCGCCAGCGCCTTGCGGCCTTCGTCACCGCCAACCTCAACGTGCCGATCATCGACGCGCGGGTGTTTTCGCTCTGGGCAACCTTCATCGGCCGCGCCGGTGCGGATCCGAGCCTGGCTCGCGCCCACCGCGAAGGCTACCTTGGCTTTCGCAATGAGGTGGAAGCGGTCGTGGCCGAGGTGCTCGCCGCCGAACGGCGTACGCCAGACGCAAGCCAATTGCGCCACCACGCCATTGCGATCAATGCGATCATCGACGGGCTCTGGATCGAAGGCTGCCTGGCCGGCGAGATGTTCTCCCCCGGCGAATTGGCGGCGATTGGCATCAAGACTGTCGAGGCCGAACTGGGCCTCGCGCCGCTACAGCAATTCCAGGAAAAGTGACATGCGGTTTTCCCACAGGGATTGCGTTGAAAACAAAGGGACCGAGCCGATCATTGTTCCGAACAGTGATCGGCTCTAAGGGAGGAAAAACCAATGGCAACACTCGGCGAAGCCCTCATCACGCTGCTCGAAGCCCATGGCGTCGACACCGTTTTCGGCATTCCGGGCGTGCACACGGTCGAGCTCTACCGTGGCCTGGCACGCTCGAAAATCCGCCATGTCACGCCGCGCCACGAACAGGGCGCCGGCTTCATGGCCGACGGCTATGCCCGCGCCAGCGGCAAGCCCGGCGTCGCCTTCGTCATCACCGGGCCGGGGCTGACCAACACCATCACCGCCATGGGCCAGGCACGCGCCGATTCGGTGCCGATGCTGGTCATATCGGGCGTCAACGCCATGCCGACGCTGGGCAAGGGGCTGGGCTTCCTGCATGAATTGCCGGACCAGCGCGGCATGATGGAAAAGGTGGCGCTGCTGTCGCGGCGCGTCACCGAGGCCAGCGAATTGCCGGGTGCATTGGCGCAGGCCTTCGCCCTGTTTTCATCCTCGCGGCCCGGCCCGGTGCATATCGAGATCCCGACCGATGTCATGGTCAAGCCGGCTGGCGGTATCGTTGCGCTGCTGAGCAACGCGGCACCGCCGGCGCCGGACGGTGCGGCAATTGAAAGCGCAGCCGAACTCATCGCCACTGCCCGCCGTCCGCTGATCCTGGCCGGCGGTGGCGCCAAGCGTGCCGAAGCGTCCTTGCGGCGCCTGGCCGAGAGATTGGGCGCGCCGGTCGTCGAGACCACCAATGCGCGCGGCCTGCTGCACCGCCACACGCTCTGCGTGCCGGCAAGTCCGAGCCTGAAGGCGGTCCGCGCGCTGATGGCCGAGGCCGATCTGGTGATTGCCGCCGGCACCGAATTCGGCCCGACCGACTATGACGGCTATGGCGATGGTGGTTTTGTGCTGCCTTCCAACCTGATCCGCATCGACATCGGCGCCGACCAGATCGCGCGCCGCCCGGTGACGGTTGGCATCCAGGCCGACTGCGCCGAGGCAATCGAAGCCCTGCTCGCCGCCATCGGCTCCGCTCATGTGGCCGCGCCAGACGGCGAGGCGCGCGCCGCCGCGTCGCGGAAAGCGGCGATCGCCGAGCTGAGCCCGGCCTATCTGGCACAGGTGCATGCCGTGGAAATGATCCGCGACACGCTGCCGGGCGCGATCATCGTCGGCGACTCGACGCAGCCGATCTACGCCGCGAACCTCTACTATGATCACGACCGGCCGGCCGGCTGGTTCAATGCCGCCACCGGCTTCGGCGCGCTTGGCTACGGCCCGCCGGCGGCGATCGGCGCGGCGCTTGCCATGCCCGACGTGCCGGTCGTCTGCCTGACCGGCGACGGCGGCTTCCAGTTCACGTTGCCGGAACTGGGTGTCGCGCTTGATTCCGACGCGCCGGTCATTTTCGTGGTCTGGAACAACAGGGGCTATCGCGAGATCGAGACCTCGATGCTCGATGTCGGCGTCGAACCCGTCGGGGTCTCGCCGGCGCCGCCGGATTTCTGCAAGCTGGCCGAAGCCTATGGTATCGGCGCCGAACGGCTGGCCGATATCGGCGCCTTGCCACAGGCGCTGAAGCGCGCCCGGGCAACCGGCTTGCCCTGCGTCATCGAAATCACGGTCGATTGAAGCCTTCAGGCCGGCGTTGATTTTCCAACCTGCATCGGATCTTTCGCCGGCTCGGCTGTTGTACCGCAACAGCCGCATGGCTGACGGCATTGCCATTATATGCGTCCTGACGCATGCAAAGACGCGACAGCTGCCATGTCGAGATATCAATTGAGTGATCGCCCGAAAGGCGCGACGCTCTGCGTCGGGCGGCACAGCAAGCGACATAATCATAAAAATACGACAGGAGCGGTCCAGGATGACGGAAACACTTCAAGGCAGGCATATCGTTGTGACCGGTGGAACCGGCGCGCTCGGCGGTGCGGTGGTTGGCCGGCTGCTGGAGCAGGGCGCGATCTGCCACGTGCCGAACGCGCACGCAGCGGCACCCCAGCATTTTCCTTTCGCCGCGCACGAGAACGTCAAGCTGGCGCACAATGTGGACCTGTCGGACTCCGCCAAGGTTGAAGGTTTCTATGCTCAGGTTCCTGCCTTGTGGGGATCGATCCATCTTGCCGGCGGCTTCGCCATGGCGCCGGTGGAAAAGATCGAATCGGCATCCTTTGCCGAGATGATGGACACCAACGCCCGCACCACCTTCCTGTGCAGCCGTGCGGCCGTTCGCTCGATGCTGGCGTCGGGCACATCAGGCCGCATCGTCAATGTCACCGCGCGCGCCGGGCTCGACCCCAGGCGCGGCGCCGGCATGGTCGCCTACACGGCCAGCAAGGCGGCGGTGGCGGCCATGACGGTGGCGATGGCCGAAGAACTCAAGGCCAAGGGCATCCTGGTCAATGCCGTGGCCCCGTCGACGCTCGACACGCCGGCAAACCGCGCCGACATGCCTGATGCCGATTTCACCAAATGGGTGAGCCTGGAAGCAGCGGCCGAGGCAATCGCCTATCTCGCTTCGCCGGCCAACCAGGCGATGAGCGGAACGCTGGTGCCGCTCTACAGCCGGGCCTGAGATACGTTTCAACCCTGAGCTTTCGTGGCAGGCCTGGTAGGGCCTGCCGCCGGCCAATATCAGAAACGCATCGCGACTATGCGAGGTTAGAGGCGCCCGCCTCCACGACCTCGACCGTGTCGCCGATGGAGATTGTGCCGGCGTTGTTTGGAATCGCATTCTGGCCGAAGATGATACCGCCTTTGGCGGAGCGGTGGAGTCTACCAAGTGTCTGCAACGGCTCGCGCGGGTCCGGTTGCTCGCCGCTATACGGATCGCGGGTGGTGATGACACAGCGCGCGCAGGGCTTTGCGATCCGCAACTCGACAGAGCCGATGCGGATCGTCTTCCAATTGTCTTCCGGCCACACGCCCGCTGCGTCGAGGACGATGTTTGGCCGAAACCGCGCCATCTCGATGGGCTTGGCGAGATGGCTGTTCAGATGGTCCAGCGAGCCCGTCGTGGTCACCAGCAGCGGAAAGCCATCGGCAAAGCCGACGTAGTCGCCATGCTGGCCGAATTCCGGGTCAACCGGCCGGCTTCGCGGATCGTCGAAAAAGACGAGATCGGCGGGCCGGTCAAGAACCGCGGATAGATAGGCGCCGGCGGCTGGATGGCATGGCCGCGCGATAACCATATCCTTCCAGACCTTGACCTGGCGGAGCGCGCTGCCTGGGCTTGGCGCCTCGACGGCGTGCGAGCCATGCCTGTCATGTTTCAACAGGATGCCGGTGCCGTGATGCTCGACATCGATCGTCGTCATTGCCGGGATCTGTCGAATGGTGAGGAAGTGTCCATCCTTGTCGACGACCATCCAGCGGCGGTCCCTAGCCATGCCCATGGCTTCGATGTCAGCGCTCTCCACGGCATGGCCGCGTAGGCTCTTGACCGGATAGCGATAGAGTTCGACGACCTTCATGCCCAATGCTTCTCTGTTGCCCGAAGGGGCGTGAGTTCCCGTGTTTCATGCCGGCCGTGTTTCATGCCGGCAAACGACATGAGCCCGAGCCTACAGCCGCAAGTGTGAAATTGAAGGGCGTGCACCGTCTTTGTCTTGTGCCAACCGCGTCGTGAGACCATCGGCGCCCAGCTCCCAACTGAGCATGAAAAAACCCGCGAGCCTTGCGGCTCGCGGGTTTGCTTGTTCAGTCCGCGCGCGTCGCGCGCGCGCGCGGCGGCCTTAGCTGCCCTGCTTCTTCAGCGCGGCACCCAGGATGTCGCCCAGCGAAGCGCCGGAGTCGGTCGAGCCGTACTGGGCGACCGCTTCCTTCTCTTCGGCGATTTCCAGCGCCTTGATCGAGACCTGCAGCTTGCGGGTCTTCTTGTCGAAGGCGATGACGCGGGCGTCGACCTTCTGGCCGACGGTGAAGCGCTCGGGGCGCTGCTCGTCGCGGTCGCGGCTGAGGTCGGAACGCTTGATGAAGGTCTCGATGCCGCTGTCGACCAGCCGCACTTCCAGACCGCCATCCTTGACGCCGATGACTTCACAGGTGACGACGGCGTTCTTGCGCAGTTCGCCCGAAGTCGCCGCTTCACCGACCGTATCCTTGGCCAGCTGCTTGATGCCGAGCGAGATTCGCTCCTTCTCGATGTCGACGTCGAGCACCTGCGCCTTGACCATGTCGCCGCGATTGTACTCTTCGATGACCTGCTCGCCCGGACGGGTCCAGTCGAGGTCGGAGAGGTGCACCATGCCGTCCACGTCGCCTTCCAGGCCGATGAACAGGCCGAACTCGGTCTTGTTCTTGACCTCGCCCTCGACCTGGCTGCCGACCGGATGGCTGCGCGCGAACGCTTCCCAAGGATTCTCAAGCGTCTGCTTGAGGCCGAGCGAGATGCGGCGCTTGGCCGGATCGACCTCGAGCACGACAACGTCGACTTCCTGCGTCGTCGACAGGATCTTGCCGGGATGCACGTTCTTCTTGGTCCACGACATTTCCGAAACGTGGATGAGGCCTTCGATGCCCGGCTCCAGCTCGACGAACGCGCCGTAGTCGGTGATGTTGGTGACGGTACCCTTGATCTTCTTGCCGATCGGGAACTTGGTGCCGATCTCGGACCACGGATCGCTCTCGAGCTGCTTCATGCCGAGCGAGATGCGGTGGGTTTCCTGGTTGATGCGGATGATCTGCACCTTGACCGTCTGACCGATGTTGAGGATTTCGGTCGGATGGTTGACGCGGCGCCATGCCATGTCGGTGACATGCAGCAGGCCGTCGATGCCACCGAGGTCGACGAACGCACCGTAATCGGTGATGTTCTTGACGACGCCTTCGACAACCTGACCTTCTTCGAGGTTCTGCACGATTTCCGAACGCTGTTCGGCGCGGCTCTCCTCGAGCACGGTGCGGCGCGACACCACGATGTTGCCGCGGCGGCGGTCCATCTTGAGGATCTCGAAGGGCTGCGGGTTGTGCATCAGCGGGGAGACGTCGCGGATTGGGCGGATATCGACCTGGCTGCGCGGCAGGAAGGCCACGGCGCCGTCGAGGTCGACGGTGAAGCCGCCCTTGACCTGGTTGAAGATAACGCCTTCGACGCGCTCACCCTTGGTGAACTTCTCTTCGAGACGGACCCAGCTCTCTTCGCGGCGGGCCTTTTCACGGGAAAGCATCGCTTCGCCAAGCGCGTTCTCGATGCGCTCGACATAGACTTCGACGGTGTCACCGACCTTGAGGGTGGTGTCCTTGCCCTTGACGCCGAATTCCTTCAGCGGCACGCGGCCTTCGACCTTGAGGCCGACGTCGATGATGGCCATGTCTTTTTCAATGGCGGTGATGATGCCCTTGACGACCTGACCTTCGCCGGAATGGCCGGCGGTAAAAGATTCTTCGAGCAGGCTCGCGAAATCATCGCGAGTGGGATTTGCAGCTGACATATTTTCTCCTGGAGTGCCCCGCATCTCGAGCGGGACTGGCGCCGTGGGTTAGCGTTGCGTTGGCCTGCCGGCGTTCCGGGCTAAAAAAGCCCTGGGCCGCTTTTAAGCGGCAATTCCGGCGCATGAAGAATGCTGGCAGGCTGGTTCGTGCCCGATATGGGTATTTTCTTCGCTTCCGGCAACGGAAACGCGGGAGAAAACCCGGATCAGGCCTTGTCTCTCCTGGCCATGACCTCGTCGATGATCGCCATGGCCGCGAGAAACGCGGCTTCTATAGCCATTTCGCTGGTATCAAGCAAGTGCGCGTCGGCGGCCGGCTTCAAGGGCGAGTCGGCGCGGCCCATGTCGCGCTCGTCACGGCGCACGATATCGGCGAGGATTTCAGCGAAATTGGCGGTGCCGCCGATGCTTTCGATCTCCGCCAGCCGGCGCCTTGCCCGCACCTCCGCACTCGCTGTCACGTAGAGTTTGATGTCGGCATCGGGGCATACGACAGTGCCGATGTCACGACCGTCCAGCACCGCGCCCGGCGGCGTCTTGGCAAACTCGCGCTGCTTTTCGACGAGGATGCGCCGCACGGTCGGATACACCGCGACTTTCGAGGCGGCCTCGCCGACCGCATGCGCCGACAGCACCGCACGGTCGAGCTTTGCCATATCGACCTGGCGCGCTGCGGTCTCGGCCGCCGAGACATTGTCGAGCGGCAGCGCGTGCTGGATCAGGGCATAGGCGACCGCCCGATAGGTGAGGCCGGTGTCGAGCAGATTCAGTCGGTAGTGGTCGGCGAGCCGCCGGGCCAGCGTGCCTTTGCCGGCACCGGCGGGACCGTCAATGGCCAAAATCATGCCGCTGCCCGGTCATCTTCGACTGCGGCCAAGATCGCAGTCCCCAACTTCTCTAGAAACACCAATGAGCCCAAGACATCATCTCGATCGATGGGATAACTTTGAGGTGTTGCAAATTGTGGGTCAAGGTCGGCTTCGTGAGCTATGCGATTCCTTAAGGAGACTATTAGCCCGAGACGAACCTTTATTGCATCGTCACCTTCTCCAAAATGCGTCGCGATCGATGGCCATGGCGCATTCATTATGGACCTTAACCCTTCCGATATCTTTGAAGGCGCAACAAAACTCTTATAGCTATTAGACTCGCGAACATGGCCTCTGACCCCTCTCGCAAGTTCATTCAATGGGAGTCCAAATAAATTGACAGGCGCGGTGACTCCAAAAATGGGAGAAGAGCGGTAGACTCTGTATTCTATTTCCTGAAGTATCACCTGATGCACCAAATGATCGAGCGCACTTACACCTAATACGATTGCCGACCTAAGCATGTCCGTAGCGTCGAGCGCGGCCGGAGCCGCCGCAGCTAGATAGTCATAAAGTGAGCAAAGAGTACGCCCTCGATCGAGTGCGTACTTAAAATGAATCGAAAGCTGGCTTCGGTATGGCACTATGGTTC
>NZ_JBFUGJ010000005.1:0-65571 GCF_056402975.1 Mesorhizobium sp. P3_A9
TGGCGCGTCAGGCGGCATTGTCGGCCTTTTTGCTGCGGCAATCGTGCTCAGCTTTCATTTCCGCTCCAGCGCCCAGCGCAGCATGATGCAAGCGCGCGCGATGTCGATTCTGGTTCCTGCAGTGCTGCCGTTTCTTTCGGCTTCCAATAAAGGCCTGAGGATCGACTATTCCGCCCATATTGGCGGTGCGATCGTGGGCGCCGTGCTGGCTCTGGCGCTGATGTCGTTCTGGTCCCGCGACCAGGCTCGTCCGCTCTACACGCGCGCTGCAGGCGTTGTTGCCGGCGCTTTCGCCTTGGTAGCGGTGGGCGCGCTTGTGCCGATCACACAAACCTATGCTGCCTATGCCACCTATGCTGCCTATCCGACAGAGAATGCCTTTGCAGCCTTCTTCAACGGCCGCTACAGCGATGCCGTGCGGATGTTCCGGCAGCAAAGCGAAATGCCGGACGCACAGGTGGCTTATGCTGATCTGTGGCGCATCATGGCCATGGGGTACGCGAAAGACCCGGATTTGCAGACGCAAGCACAGCAGGCACAGGCCAAACTCACCCCTGCCACTTGGCCCTATCCGGTCTTCGATCTGTTTATGGGCAAGCTGCCTCCGCAGGACTTGCAAATGAAAGCCATCGGCAACGATCAATTGTGCGAGGCGGTTTTTTATGGCGCTGAGGAAGATCTGATCGGAGGGCATATCGAAGACGCAAAGCCGCTCTTGAAGAATGCGTTATCGATATGCCCAAAGACGTTTATCGAATTTGACGGTGCAAAGTGGGAATTGCAACGGCTGCATTAACGGGGACGAAGTGGCTTGGGGATTGCCTCAAAACAAAGAGTTTAGAGCGAGCCGCCATTTGCGACATTGGCTGCCCGAACCGCCAATTCGATGTCCCGGAAAAGCCGGTTTCCGGGTTCTGCCTTGAGTGACAGCGCAGCCATTGCAAGAGCGTCGTCGGTTCTGCCCAGAGCCGTGTGAAGGATATGGGCCGAGCATGCCGCAGCGTAGGGATAGCCGGCCCTGGCCGCGGCAAAGTAGAATTCGAAGTCGCCCGCCATGGTGTGGCCGCGAGATGAGGGGCTGGTCAGAACCTCCAAAATCCGCATGGAATTTTCGGCGCGGACATCGACTTCCCTAAGCATGAACGCTTTCAGGACCGCTTCGCCGTCTCGGTAATTCTGTTCTCGAAAATAACCGGCCGCCAGCTTCAGCGCATAGGCGGGGTTTAGTGGATCGAGCTTGGCCGCATTTTCGAGAATTATCCTCGCCTGCGCTGGGCCAACGCTGTTTTCCATCAGCACGAAGGCCGACTGATAGCCAAAGGCCGCCTCCAGCGGATGGTAACCGGATTGTCGGGCCTTCAATTCGTCCAGTATGGCCATTGCTGTTCCGCGATCGCCAAACACAGCTTTTGGCCTGATAACCCTGATGCCACCCATCACCGACGCGATTGTCGCGAACACGCTGCTTCCCGCATGGATTTGCCGACACCGGGCCATCAGTGCCATTTCGAAAAAAGCCTTGAGTGTCTCGTCTTCAAACTGACTGGCGCCGAAGTCGTCGGCGAGGAAGGCTCCGGTCTCCGATTTGAGATAGTCGAGCGTTGCCCGGTCCTGGCCGATCACCAGCGTCGCCAGGCCTTTTGACGCCAGTTTCGCCACGATCGCCTTGGCTAGCGGCGCGGGAATGACCTTGTCGCAAAACTCCAGTTGCGAGCGGTAGTTGCCGTGGACAATATCGCCGCTGCGCAGATGCAACGCGGCCATCGGTCGGGAAAGCCGAATCTCCGCGGCGGCGGCGATCGTTGCTCGCACGGGTTCGGAAAAGCCAAACGTGCCAAACGTCCGATGCCTCGATCGGGCCGACCTGTTGGCGGGCAGCATCGCCCTGAACCAGCTCTGCCGGAACGATCTCAGAATGCGGAAACTATCGCAGATCCACCCCTCGTATCCGTTCCGACGGGCATCGACAATCAGGCTGGATCGGCTGAACCGACCACCGTCGAGGACCCCAAACCGGCTGGTGTCGATCTTCTCTCCCAGCCAGTATTTTTCGATGAAATCGGCGGCAAAAACCTTGTCGACGGAATCGACAATGTGGAACTGCATGTCGTCGATGGATCCGCGGTTCCAGGTGAAGCCGAAACGGCACCCCATTTTGTCGGCGAGACATTTTGCATTCACCATGGCAAGCAGGCGCCCTCCAAGGCCATCTGCCCTGGTCGCCGCCAATGTCTTCATGGAGAAATCGCTCAAGCGGCATCAACTTTCGGGTGCTGTCAGCCGGACCTGACCGGCTTCCATATGCTGGAGGAACCACGCATATGTCTGCTCCAGCCCGCTGCGCAGCGAGTATCGGGGACGCCAGCCGGTGGCAAACAGCCGCGTCACGTCCAGCAGCTTGCGCGGTGTGCCGTCCGGCTTGGTCGGATCGAACGCAATCTCGACGTCCCCGCCGACGATCGAAGCGACCGTCCTGGCCAATTCGGCGATGGTGATATCCTGACCCGAGCCGACATTGACATGGCTGTCGCTGCTGTAGGTTTTCAGGAGGCAAACCAGGGCATCGGCTGCATCGTCGACATACAGGAACTCGCGCATTGGCGTGCCCGTTCCCCACACTGTCAGCGTCTTGCGACCGACCTGCTTCGCTTCATGTGCCTTGCGCATCAACGCGGGTACGACGTGACTGGATTCGAGGTGGAAATTGTCACCTGGACCGTAGAGATTGGTTGGCATCGCAGAGATATAGTCGACGCCGTATTGGCGCCGGTAGGCCTGGCATAGCTTCAGGCCGGCGATCTTGGCGATCGCATACCATTCATTGGTTGGTTCGAGCGGACCAGTCAGCAGGGCTTCCTCGGAAATCGGCTGCGGCGCGAATTTCGGATAGATGCAGGACGAACCGAGGAACAGGAATTTACCCACTTCGGCGCGAAAGGCCCCCTCGATGAGATTGGTCTGCACGACGACATTGTCATACAGGAAATCGGCCGGAAGCCGATCATTCGCCAGGATGCCGCCGACCTTGGCCGCGGCCATCACCACGGCATCCGGCCGATGATCGGCCATCCAGCGCCGCACACCAGCCTGATCCAGGAGATCGAGCTCGGCGCGCGTCGCCGTCAGGATCTCGCAATCCTCGACAGCCAGCCTGCGCACGATGGCCGAACCGACCATGCCGCGATGCCCGGCCACGAATACCCGCTTGCCCCTGAGGTCGAAGGTTTCGCCCATAACCCTGCCCTTATGAAGAGCGGCGGCCTGACGACCGGCGCTCGACACCATGGAACCACATAGCTCTCTGTAACGACAACTGCGCCAGATAGACCCATCCTGGCCGTTTACCCGGTAATGCGGGCCCCTTTTTCTAAGCTCCCGCAATACAAATCCCCTGCGTGGGGATTCTTATGACCTAATCTCGCTCGAATCAAACGCCCGCCACGGCGCACAGGCTCTTCATCCGCGATATGGCAAGGTCGGGATCCGCCAGCAGGCCTGCCTGGTCGGCAAGGCGAAAGATTTCGGCGTAGTGGCGGATGCCGCGCGCCGACTGCATGCCGCCTACCATCGTAAAATGGTCCTGATGGCCGTTCAGCCACGCCATGAAGACGATGCCGGCCTTGTAATATTCGGTCGGCGCCTCGAAGATTTTTCGCGATAGCGGCACCGTCGGCGCCATCAGCGCATCATAGCCGGCATGGTCGCCCGCGGCGAGCCTTGCCAGGGCGGCGTTGGCGACCGGCGCGATGGCGTCGAAAATGCCAAGCAGCGCGTGCGAATGCCTGTTGCCGTCTCCGGCGATCAGTTCGGGATAGTTGAAGTCGTCGCCGGTGAACATCACGACGCCGTCCGGTAGCCGGTTGCGCAGCGCGACCTCCTTGCCGGCATCGAGCAGCGATATCTTTATGCCTTCGACCTTGTTTGCGTGGCGCTCGATGATGGCGACCACCGTATCGAGCGCGGYSTCGAAATCGYSGCTGCCCCARTAGCCCTTCARGGCCGGRTCGAACATGTCGCCCAGCCAGTGCAGGATGACCTTGCCGGACGCCTGGCTTAAGATGCGGTCATAGACGGCGGCGTAGTCGTCCGGCCCCTTCGCMACTTCAGCCAGCGCGCGGCTGGCCATCATGATCGCCTTGCCGCCCTGCCCTTCGATGAAAGCGAACTGCTCCTCATAGGCGGCGATTACATCGTCGAGCGTCATGGCGGCGGACGGCGCCAGATGGTCGGTTCCGGCGCCCGAGGCAAGATCGGCGCCCGGAACCGTTCGCGCCTCGGCGATCGAACGGCGGATCAATTCCTTCGCGTTGGCCCAGTCGAAACCCATGCCGCGCTGCGACGTGTCCATGGCTTCGGCGATGCGGAAGCCGAGCCGCCACAAATGATGGCGGAACGCCATCGTCCTGTCCCAGTCGACGACGGGCCGCGACCATGGATCGGTCATTTCGTGGGGATCGGCAACGACATGCGCGGCGGCGTAGGCGATGCGCGAAAACCGCGCGCCGATGTCAGGCTGTACCGGTTGTCCGACAAGCACGTAACCGGTGCCGCGGGCACCCTCACCAGGCAAGGCAATGTCCATCGATCTCTCCCTTCGCAGCGCCTATTAAATGGAACGTTCCAATAAATCAAGAAACTTTAGATTGAGAGCGCATTGACGACCAAATGCTGCGTTGCAACACTGAAAGCCTTATAAGCTAGGCCATTCGAGTACGCACAATCGGTCTTTCAGGCCGAGAAAAAATCCCGATTGACTCCTCCATGGAGCAGAGATTAGAACGTTCCAATAAATCTGATTAAGAAAACCGGGAGGAGATATCAGGATGGCCAGCCGGGCCAAGGCGACGATCTTCGACATTGCCCGCGAGGCGGGCGTGTCCAAATCGACGGTATCGCTCGTGCTCCAGGGCAGCGGGCTGATCCGGCCTGAAACCGCGGTCAAAGTGCGCAAGGCGATCGAGGATGTCGGCTATGTCTACAACCGCGGCGCCGCCAATCTGCGCAAGGCCCATTCCAACGTCATCGGCATGGTCATCAACGATCTCACCAATCCCTTTTTCGCCGAACTGGCGGTCGGCATGGAGCGCGTCTTCCAGTCGGCCGGCATCGTGCCGTTCATCGCCAACACGGCGGAGAATCCGGTGCGTCAGGAAGAGGTTCTGAAGTCGCTGATGGAGCAAGGCGTTGCCGGCCTCATCGTGTCGCCGGCGCGCGGCACCACGCCAGGCGCCTTCCGCCGTCTGGAGATGGCGGGCTTGCCGGTGGTCTTCGCCATGCGCCGCTTGCCTGAGAGCCGCATCCCGGTGATTGCGCCCGACAATCATCGCGGCGCCTATCTCGCTACCGCTCATCTCATCGGCAAGGGACATCGCCGGCTGGTCTTCTTCGGCGGCTCGTCCGACCTGGTGGTCTATCACGAGCGCCTTGGCGGATTTCGCGAAGCCTGCGAGACGCAAGGCATCGCCGCGCGCGACACGCTGGTCGTCGAGGGGGAAACCAGCCGCAGAGGCGGTATCGCTTGCCTCGAAACGGCTCTGTCGATGGCTGAACCGCCGACCGCCGCCCTCTGCTTCAACGACGCCGTCGCCTTCGGCGCCATGTTGGCTTTGCGCAAGCGTGGACTTGAGCCCGGTACGGATTTCGCCATCGTCGGTTTCGACGACGTCGCCGAGGCCGAGCACTACATGCCCGCCTTGACCAGCGTCGCGGTGGACTCGGCGGGCCTCGGCGAACGCGCCGCCCACGTCATGCTGAAAATGATCCAGTCGCGCACCACTAGGGCCGAGGATCATATCGGCGCGGTCAATCTCGTGGTCAGGGAAAGCTGCGGTCCTGATCGCCGCACGCGAAACAGACCTACGGGAACCGGAGGCGCTGCATGAGCGTCAAATGGGGATTGATCGGCGCCAGCACGATCGCCAGGCAATTCATGATCAATGCCATCCGTGCGCAGGCCGATGGCAGGATCGCGGCGGTGATGAGTTCCAACCCGGAGCGGGCCCAGGCGTATGCCGTGGAAAACAACATTCCGCTTGCGGTCTCGACGCTTAACGATCTCCTCGATGAGGATATCGACGCCGTCTACATCTCGACCACCAACGAATTGCATCTCGAACAGGCGCTCGCCGCCATCAGAGCGGGAAAGCATGTGCTGTGCGAAAAGCCGCTGGCGCTGACCAGCGCTGATGCCCGCACAATGGTAGCAGCCGCCAACGCGGCGGGCATCGTGCTCGGCACCAACCATCATCTGCGCAACGCCGGAGCGCACCGCGCCATGCGGGATGCCATCGCCTCCGGCCGCATCGGCAAGCCGATCGCCGCACGCGTCTTCCATTCCGTCTATCTGCCCGAGACTCTGCAGGGCTGGCGTATCACCAGGCCCGAAGCCGGCGGCGGTGTCGTGCTCGACATCACCGTGCACGATGCCGACACGCTGCGCTTCGTGCTGGGTGACGATCCGGTCGAGGTCTCGGCCTTCACGCAAGCCGCAGGCATGGCCGGCAGCGGGCTGGAGGATGGCGCCATGTGCATCTGGCGCTTCAAGTCGGGCCTGATCGCCCAGTCGCATGAAGGCTTCACCACCAAATTCGCCGGCACCGGCTTCGAGGTGCATGGTTCGGAAGGCTCGCTGATCGCCAGCAATGTGATGACCCAGAAGCCGGACGGCTCGGTGCTGTTGCGCACTGACAAGGGTGAGGAGCAGCTGAGCTTCGACCACGAGAACCTCTATGTCAGGTCCGTGCGGCGGTTCCATGCCGCGATCCACGGCGACGGCCAGCCTTCCGCCACTGGCGAGGACGGCATCTGGTCGCTGGCATCAGCCGAGGCGGCACTGCAATCGGCCAGCTCCGGCAAGGCCGTCAAGATCGACCCGAAACTCGGGAGCATGAATTGAGCAAGGTCGTTTCCGCAGCGCAGGCAGCCAGCCTGATCAAGGACGGTATGGTTGTTTCCGTATCGTCGTCGAGCGGCCTCGGCTGTCCGGACGCGGTGCTGGCCGCCATCGGCGAACGCTTCGATACGGAAGGTCACCCGAAGAACATCACCACGCTGCACCCGATCGCCGCCGGCGACATGTATGGCATCAAGGGCATCGACCATTTGGCGAAACCCGGCCTGCTGAAGCGCACTTTGTGCGGCTCCTATCCGTCCGGCCCCTCTTCGTCCGAACCGCCGCAGATCTGGAAGATGATCGGCGACAATTCGGTTGCCGCCTATAACGTGCCGTCCGGCATCATGTTCGACATGCATCGCGAGGCTGCCGCCAAGCGGCCGGGCGTGCTGACCAAGGTCGGTCTCGACACCTTCGCAGACCCGCGTAACCAGGGCTGCGCCATGAACGCTGCCGCCAGCGAGCCGATCGTGTCGGTGCAGCAGTTCGACGGCGAGGAATGGCTCTACTTCCGTTCGATCGTGCCGCAGGTCTCGATCATCCGCGCCACCACGGCAGACGAGCGCGGCAATCTCACCTATGAGCATGAGGGCGCCTATCTCGGCGGCCTCGAACAGGCGCTSGCCGCCCGCAACAATGGCGGCRTYGTCATYGCGCAGGTCAAGCGCGTAGTCGAGAACGGCACGCTGAAGCCGCATGATGTGCGGGTGCCGGGCGTGCTGGTCGACCACATCGTCGTCGCGCCCGATCAGTTGCAGACGACGCTGACGCCTTACGACCCGGCGATTTCGGGCGAGATCTTCCGGCCGCTGTCTACCTTCCGCAATGCCGAGATGAACGTGCAGAAGGTGATCGCGCGCCGCGTTGCCATGGAGCTGCGCGACGGCATGGCCGTCAACATCGGCTTCGGCATCTCGGCCAATGTGCCGCGCATCCTTCTGGAAGAAGGTCAGCACGGCAAGGTCACCTGGGTGATCGAGCAGGGTGCCGTCGGCGGCGTGCCGCTGCTCGACTTCAAGTTCGGCTGCTCGTCCAACGCAGACGCCTTCATGCCCTCGCCGCACCAGTTYATCTATTTCCAGGCCGGYGGKTTCGACGCCTCGCTGCTGTCCTTCCTGCAGATCGACCGCCACGGCTCTGTCAACGTCTCGAAACTATCGGCGCGGCCGCATGTCACCGCCGGCGCCGGYGGCTTTGTCGAYATCACCGCGCGGGCAAAGAAGATTGTTTTCTCGGGCTTCTTCAACGCCGGGGCCAAACTGTCGCTGGCCGATGGCGGTATCCGCATCGACCAGGAGGGCAAGGTCAAGAAGGTGGTCAACGAGGTCGAGCACATCTCCTTCTCCGGCAAGCGAGCGGTCGCGCAGGGACAGGACATCACCTATGTCACCGAGCGCTGCGTGATGAAGCTGACGCCTGATGGGCTGATGGTGACGGAACTGGCGCCCGGCATCGACCTCGAGCGCGATGTGCTGGCGCAGTCCGAAATTCCACTCGGCATCGCCAACGATCTCAAGGTGACGCCGGCGGCGCTGTATCAGGAGCAGCCGATCGGCCTGTCGCTCAATGGCGGCGCCTCGCTTGGAGGCGCGCATGGCTGAGCGCCTCGTCACCTTCGAGCAGGACGGCGCCATCGGCACCGTTACGCTGCGCCGGCCAGAAAAATTCAACGCGCTGGACATTCCGATGCTGCGCGCTCTGGAAGTCGCGCTCGACGAAGCGGAACTGGCCGAAGGTGTCCGCGTCGTGTTGATCCGCGGCGACGGCAAGGGCTTTTGCGCCGGCGGCGATGTCGAGGCCTGGGCCGCGATGAGCGCCGCTGATTTTCAGGTGCAATGGGTGCGCTACGGACACCGCGTCTTCGACCGGCTGGCCAGGCTCAGGCAACCGACCATCGCCGTGCTGTCGGGCCATGCGCTGGGCGGCGGGTTGGAATTGGCGGTCGCCTGCGATTTCCGCGTCGCGGAAACGCACGTCAAGCTCGGCTTCCCCGAAACCTCTATCGGCGTCGTGCCCGGCTGGTCCGGCACGCAGCGCGCCGTGCGCCGCTTTGGTGCACAGACCGTGCGGCGCATGGCGCTGGGTGGTGAAGTTTTCCTGGCGGCCCAGGCACTCGTTTTGGGCATCGTCGACAGAGTTGTCGAAACCGGTAGCGGGTTGGCCGAAGCCAGAAACTGGGCCGAAAAAATCGCCGAGCGCGGCCCGCTGGCGACGGAGGCGGCCAAGCTGATGATCGCGGTTGCCGAAGGCGAGGAAAGTGCCGCCGCGACCGAAGCGCTGGCCAGCGGCTTCATCGCGCTCACCGGCGATCTCAAGGCTGGCGTGACTGCTTTCAAGACCAAGCAGAAGCCGGCATTTTCAAGAAGCTAGAGAAAACAGTCCCGATGAACGCTCCCCTCAACATCGCCATGCYCGCCGAGGCGTCAGCCGCACCGAAAACTTATCGGCTGCTGATCGACGGCCAGCATGTCGACGCTCGCGATGGCCGTATCCTTGAGCGCAAGAGCCCCGGCCATGGCTTCACCGTTTCGCGCTATGCACAGGCCGGCGAGGCCGAAGTGGAGGCCGCGATGCAGGCCGCGCACAAAGCGTTCGAGACCGGCCCCTGGCCGCGCATGAAAGCCTCCGAACGCGCCGCGATCCTGCTCAAGGCGGCCGACCTGATCGAGGCGCGGCTGGAAGACATCGCCCGGCTCGACGCGCTGGAATCCGGCAAGCCGATCGCCCAGGCGCGCGGCGAGATCGGCGGCGCCGTCGACATCTGGCGCTACGCGGCATCGCTCGCCCGCACGTTGCATGGCGAGAGCTACGCCAATCTTGGCGACGCCATGCTGGGCGTGGTCGTGCGTGAGCCGATCGGTGTCGTCTCGATCATCACGCCATGGAATTTCCCGTTCCTCATCGTCAGCCAGAAACTGCCTTTCGCGCTCGCCGCCGGCTGCACGGCGGTAGTCAAGCCGAGTGAAATGACATCGGCCTCGACCTTCGTGCTGGGCGACATTCTGCTTGAGGCCGGCCTGCCTGCCGGCGTCGTCAACATCCTCGCGGGTCTCGGCGCCGATGTCGGCGCGCCGATGGTCAGCCATCCCCTGGTCGAGATGGTGTCGTTCACCGGCTCGACCCGCGTCGGCAAGATGACCATGGCCTCGGCCGCGCAGTCGCTAAAGAAGGTCTCGATGGAACTCGGCGGCAAGAACGGCCAGATCGTCTTCCCCGACGCCGACCTCGAAGCCGCCGCCGACGCGGCGGTGTTCGGCGGCTTCTTCAACGCCGGCGAATGCTGCAATGCCGGCAGCCGGCTGATCGTGCACGAGGCGATCGCCGACGATTTTCTAGCTGCCGTCAAGGCACTCACCGCCAGGGTGAAGGTCGGCGACCCGCTCGATGATCAAACCAAGGTCGGCGCGATGATCTCCTCGGATCATCTGACCAAGGTCACTGGTTACATTACGGCGGCCGCAGGCGAAGGCAGCAACGTCTTCAGCGGCGGCAGGCAATTGGCCTCAAATGCCGGCCAATACCTCGATCCGACGATCATCCGCGGCGTCACCGAAGAYATGGCCATCGCGCGCGAGGAAGTGTTCGGACCGGTGCTCTCSGTGCTGACTTTTGAAACGATTGAAAAGGCGTTGCACATCGCCAACAACACGCCCTATGGTCTGTCTGCAGGCGTGTGGAGCGCCAGCATCGACACGTGTATGTCGGTGGCGCGTGGGGTGCGTTCGGGGACGGTTTGGGTGAACACATTCATGGAAGGTTATCCCGAGCTGCCTTTCGGAGGCTACAAGCAGTCCGGTCTCGGACGCGAACTCGGCAARCGCGCCGTCGAGGAYTATACCGAGGAAAAGACAATCCAGTTTCATCGCGGCCAGCGCACCGGWTGGTGGGTCGGCTGAGTTTGGAAGAACCCGGTGGGCTGCCACCGGTCGTGTAATGCAACAAGGGAGGAAGTACATGTTGCGCAAACTTCTTATCGGAACGGCTCTCGCATCGGGCCTGGCTTTCGCGGCCCATGCCGAGGACGTCAAGGAAGTGCAGATGCTGCATTGGTGGACGTCGGGCGGCGAAGCGGCTGCTCTCAACGTCCTCAAGGGCGATCTGGCCAAGGAAGGCTATGCCTGGAAGGACGTCCCTGTCGCCGGCGGTGGCGGCGACGCTGCCATGACCGCGCTGAAGGCGATGGTCGCGGCCGGCAACTACCCAACCGCCTCGCAGATGCTCGGCTACACCGTGCTCGACTATGCGGCGGCCGGCGTGATGGGCGACCTGACCGAGACGGCGAAGAAGGAAGGCTGGGACAAGTCGGTTCCGGCRGCCCTGCAGAAGTTCTCGGTCTATGAAGGCAAGTGGGTCGCGGCTCCGGTCAACGTCCACTCGGTCAACTGGCTGTGGATCAACAAGGCCGTCATGGACAAGATCGGCGGCACCGAGCCGAAGACCTTCGACGACTTCGTTGCCCTGCTCGACAAGGCCAAGGCGGCAGGCGTGATCCCGCTCGCTCTCGGCGGCCAGAACTGGCAGGAAGCCACCATGTTCGATTCGGTCGTGCTGTCGACCGGCGGACCTGAGTTCTACAAGAAGGCCTTCAACGACCTCGATGACGCCTCGCTCAAGTCCGACACGATGAAGAAGTCGTTCGACAATCTGGCCAAGCTCGTCACCTATGTCGACCCGAACTTCTCGGGCCGCGACTGGAACCTTGCCACCGCCATGGTCATCAAGGGCGATGCCCTGGTGCAGGTCATGGGCGAYTGGGCCAAGGGTGAGTTCCACGCCGCCAAGAAGACCCCGGGCACGGACTTCCTGTGCTATCGCTTCCCGGGCACTGACGGCTCCGTGATCTACAACTCCGACATGTTCGGCATGTTCAACGTTCCGGACGACCGCAAGGCCGCCCAGATCGCACTGGCCACCGCCACTTTGTCGAAGAGCTTCCAGTCGGCCTTCAACGTCGTCAAGGGTTCGGTTCCGGCCCGTACCGACGTTCCGGACACCGACTTCGACGCTTGCGGCAAGAAGGGCATCGCCGACCTGAAGGCAGCCAATGACGGCGGCACGCTGTTCGGCTCGCTGGCCCAGGGCTATGGCGCGCCTCCGGCGGTCGCCAATGCCTACAAGGATGTCGTCTCGAAGTTCGTCCATGGTCAGATCAAGACCTCGGACGAAGCCGTGACCGAACTGGTCAAGGCGATCGACGACGCCAAGTAAGCGCTACGGCTAAAACACCTTCCCCGCTTCGGCGGGGAAGGTTTTATCCCAGGATTGGCCGGCTCGACACCATGCCGACCGAAGACCCGTACGCACGGGCCGCCTTGCCGCCTGACGGCAGAGCACGGACGACCCGAAACGGGAGGAGCCTCAATGAGCAGTGTAGCGACAACACAGATCAAGCTGACGCCGGAGCGGCCGCGTGCCTCGGTGCGCTCGCGCCTGCAGGACGCTCTGCCCAAGATCGTGCTGGCGCCGAGCTTCGCCATCACCATCGTCTTCGTCTACGGATTCATCCTGTGGACGATCTATCTGTCCTTCACCAATTCCAAGACCTTCCCGTCCTATGTCATCACCGGCTCGCGCGCCTATCAGCGGCTGTGGGGCTGGACTTTCGACACCGACCCGCCATCGAGCTGGTACACGTCGATCACCAATATGGGCATTTTCGGCTTTCTCTACATCGCCATCTGCCTGGCGCTCGGCCTGTTCCTGGCCATCCTGCTCGACCAGAAGATCCGTGGCGAAGGCGTGCTGCGGCCGATCTACCTCTATCCGATGGCGCTGTCCTTCATCGTCACCGGCGTCGCCTGGAAATGGTTCCTCGATCCCGGCCTAGGCCTTGAACAGACCTTGCATCAGTGGGGCTGGACGAGCTTCCACTTCGACTGGATCAAGAACAAGGATTTCGTCATCTACACGGTGGTCATCGCCGGCGTCTGGCAGGCCTCCGGCTTCATCATGGCGATGTTCCTGGCCGGCCTGCGCGGCATCGACGGCGAGATCATGAAGGCGGCGCAGATCGACGGCGCCACCACCTTCCAGCTCTATCGCCGCATCGTCATTCCGCTGCTGCGGCCGATCTTCCTGTCGGCCTTCATCGTGCTCGCGCACCTCGCCATCAAGTCGTACGATCTGGTGGTCGCGCTGACCTCCGGCGGCCCCGGCGGCTCGGCCTGGCTGCCGTCCAACTTCATGTATGAGTACACTTTCAAGCGCAACGAGATGGCCGTCGGTTCGGCCAGTGCGGTGATCATGCTGATGACCATCGTCGCCATCATCGTGCCCTATCTCTATTCGGAACTGCGGGAGAAGCCGCGATGAGCGCTGTCACCACCCCCGCCCGCCAGGCCTCTAGCGGCATGAGCACCAAGACCCTCAACCGTGTCGTCATCTACGGACTGCTGGCGCTGTTTGCGCTGTTCTATCTGATGCCGCTCTTCGTCATGCTGGTCACCTCGTTCAAGACCATGGACGAGATCCAGAACGGCAACATGCTGGCGCTGCCCAAGGCACCGACTTTCGACCCGTGGCTGAAGGCGTGGGGCGAGACCTGCGTCGGCCTCACCTGCGCCGGCATCAAGGGCTATTTCTGGAACTCCATTAAGATGGTGGTTCCGGCCGTGCTGATCTCGACCATGCTTGGCGCGCTCAACGGCTACGTGCTGACCAAATGGCGCTTTCGCGGCGCAACGCTGGTCTTCGGGCTGATGCTGTTTGCCTGCTTCATCCCGTTCCAGTCGGTGCTGCTACCGATGGCGACGATCCTCGGCAGCCTCGGCCGCTTCGGCGTGACCTTGCAGAACTCGGTCGGCACAAGCTTCGGCCTCGGCAACCCGACGGTCAATCTGGTCTTCGTCCATGTCGTCTACGGCCTCGGCTTCACCACGCTGTTCTTCCGCAACTACTACGAGGCGTTCCCGACCGAGCTGATCAAGGCCGCACAAGTCGACGGCGCCTCCTTCTTCCAGATCTTCCGCCGCATCATGCTGCCGAATTCGATGCCGATCTTCGTCGTCACCGTGATCTACCAGTTCACCAACATCTGGAACGACTTCCTGTTCGCTTCCGCCTACGCCGGCACCGGCGACGCCATGCCGATGACGGTGGCGCTGAACAACGTCGTCAACACCTCGACTGGCGTCGTCGAATACAATGTCAACATGGCGGCCGCGATGATCGCGGCTCTGCCCACCCTGATCGTCTATGTCGTCGCCGGCCGCTAYTTCGTGCGCGGSCTGATGGCGGGCGCGGTCAAAGGCTGAGCTATCAGGAAGGAACGACCCATGGCTTTTCTGGAAATTGATGGGCTGAAGAAGCGCTTCGGGAATGTTGAGATCCTGAAGGGCATCGATGTCGAGCTCGAAAAGGGCGGCTTCCTGGTGCTGGTCGGTCCGTCCGGCTGCGGCAAGTCCACACTGCTCAACACCATCGCCGGCCTGGAGCAGATCACCGAGGGCGAGATCCGCGTCGACGGCCGCGCCATCAACGATCTGCACCCTTCCAAGCGCGATATCGCCATGGTGTTCCAGAGCTACGCGCTCTATCCGAACATGACGGTGGCCGGGAACATCTCGTTTGGCATGGAGATGCGCGGCGTGCCGGCCGACGAGCGCCAGAAGGCGATCGACAAGGTGGCCAAGGTCCTGCAGATCGGCCACTTGCTGCAGCGCAAGCCGAGCCAGTTGTCCGGCGGCCAACGCCAACGCGTTGCCATGGGCCGGGCGTTGGTGCGCGACCCCAAGCTGTTCCTGTTCGACGAGCCTTTGTCCAACCTTGACGCCAAGCTGCGCGTCGACATGCGCATTGAAATCAAGCGCCTGCATGCCACGACAGGCACAACAATCGTCTACGTCACCCACGACCAGATCGAGGCGATGACGCTGGCGACCAAGATCGCCGTCATGCGCGACGGCGAGGTGCAGCAGTTCGGCACACCGGCCGAAATCTACAACAACCCCACCAACCTGTTCGTCGCCGACTTCATGGGCTCGCCGGCGATGAACCTGATCCCGGCGACCATCGCCACATCGGGCAATGCGCTGTCCGTCGTGCTGCAGCGCGAGGCACGCGAGCCGATCACGCTGCCGATGGCCAATGCGCCGGCGGGTCTCTCGGCATTCCAGGGCAAGCCGATCATCTTCGGCGTCCGCCCCGAAGCGCTGACCGATCCGGAAGGCGCCGAGCGCAATGCCTCGAACATCGCTACCGCCGAACTGCACATCGAGGTCGTCGAGCCGGCGGGATCCGATACCTTCGCCGTCACCAATCTCGGCGGCAAGGGCGTTGTCGCGCGGCTGCGCGCCGACGCCAACATCCAGCCGGGCACCAGCACGCCGCTCGCCTTCAACCTGACCAAGGCGGTGTTCTTCGATCCGGCGACAGAGAGCCGCATTCGCTAATGTATGTCGCCCAAAAATGGATCCGGTTTTGGGGCAACGACATGCATCAAAACAAAAAACCTAAAGCGCGTCGGGACGCGATTTAGGCCATGACAAATCCGGACATCGTCATCATCGGCTCCGGCATCGGCGGCGCCACGATCGCCTCCGGTCTGGCCGGCAGCGGTGCCTCCATCCTGATGCTGGAGCGCGGCGAGCCTTTGCCGGCAACCCCGCATGCGCGCGACACGCGCTCCATCTTCGTCGACGGCCACTACCGGCCAAAGGAGATGTGGCGCGAGGCCGGCGGTGCCGCCTTCAACCCCGGCAATTACTACTATGTCGGCGGCAATTCGAAATTCTACGGCGCGGTGCTGATCCGCTACCGCAAGGAAGATTTTTCGGCCATGGAACACTTTGGCGGCGTCTCGCCAGCCTGGCCATTTTCCTATGACGAATTCGAGCCCTGGTATTCCAGGGCCGAGCAGCTGTTTCGCGTGCGCGGCACGCTGGGCGAGGATCCGACCGAACCGTTCCACTCGATCCCTTATGCCTTCAAGCCGGTGCCCGACGAAGCGCCGATCGCGCGCGCCCGCGCCGAGCTTAGGGGACTCGGCCTGCATCCGGCCTCGCTGCCGCTCGGCGTCGACATCGACACCTGGTTGAAGGAAGGCAAGACCGGCTGGGACGCTTTCCCCAACACCGGCCAGGGCAAGATGGACGCCCAGACAGCACCGCTGGTGGCGGCGCTGAAGGACAGCAACATCCGGCTCGAGACCGGCTGCTATGTCGAGTATCTCGAAGCGGCACCCGATGGCAAAACCATCGCCGCGATCCATTACCGCCAGAATGGCGAGGCGAAGATAGTGTCGCCGAAGCTGGTCATTCTGTCCGCGGGCGCGGTCAATTCGGCCGTCATCCTGCTGCGTTCGCCTTCACCGGATGGCAAGGGCCTTGCCAATCGTTCCGACCAGGTCGGTCGTAATTTCATGAACCACAATTCCAGCGCCATGCTGGCCATCGACCCGCGCCGCAGGAACGATTCCGTCTACCAGAAGACGTTGATGCTGAACGACTATTATCTCTCCGACGGCAAGGGCGGCAAACCGCTCGGCAATGTTCAGCTTCTCGGCAAGATCGACGGCAACATGCTGAAGGCCAATGTSAAGYYSGYGCCRAAATTCGCRCTCGATTACATGGCCGGCCATGCCGTCGACTGGTACCTGATGTGCGAGGACCTGCCCGATCCGGAAAGCCGCATCATGGTCGACGGCAAGGACATCGTCATGCAGTGGCGGCGCTCCAACATGCAGTCGCTCGACGGGCTGACCAAGGTGATGCGCGAAAACTTCCGCGCCTGCGGTTATCCCCTTGTGCTGTCGCGCCCGTTCGACAAGCGCACGCCCTCGCACCAGTGCGGCACGGTCAAGATGGGCGACGATCCGGCGACCGCGCCGCTCGATCCGTTCTGCCGCGCCTTCGACCACCAGAACCTGTTCGTCGTCGACGGCAGTTTTCTGCCGAACTCGGCTGCGGTGAATCCGGCACTGTCGATCGCCGCCCAGGCGCTGCGTGTCGCCGACCACATCCGCAGGACGGAGCTTGCCGCATGAGCCGCCCCGCGGCCATCGTCACCGGCGGCGCGCGCGGCATTGGGCTGGCTTGCGCCGAGGCTCTGGCCGATGCCGGCTTCGACATTCTGGTCGCCGACCTTGCCGAACAGGCGCCTGATGGGCTGGCCGCCAACATCACAGCGCGTGGCGCGAAATTCGCCTATGGCAGCTGTGACATCGCCAATCTCGACAGCCACGCCATACTTGTCGACGCCGCCATCAGCGCCTTCGGCCGCATCGACTGTCTCGTCAACAATGCCGGCGTGGGCGCCGTGGTGCGCGGCGACCTGCTGGAGCTCAAGCCCGACAATTTCGACCGCACACTGGGCATCAATCTGCGCGGCACCGTGTTCCTCAGCCAGGCCGTCGCCAAGGCGATGCTGACCACCCCTGGCGATCATCCCCGATCGATCATCACCATCACATCGGTCAGCGCCGAGATGGCCTCGCCGGAACGCTCCGACTATTGCATCTCGAAGGCCGGCCTATCGATGTGGGTGAAGAACCTGGCGCTGCGGCTCGCCCCGGAAAACATCGGCGTGTTCGAGTTGCGGCCGGGCATCATCCGCACCGACATGACGGCAGGCGTGACCGCCAAATATGACGCCCTCATCGAAGGTGGACTGGTGCCGGCAAAACGCTGGGGCGAAGCGTCAGACATCGGCGCGGTGGTGGCGACGCTCGCTGCCGGCAAGCTCGGCTTTTCGACCGGCTCGATCATCAATGTCGACGGCGCGCTCTCCGTGCCGCGGCTCTGAACGGATGAAAAAATGACCGACTATATCATCGTGGGCGCCGGCCCGGCCGGCTGTGTTCTGGCCAACCGGCTGAGCGAGGATCCCTTGAATTCCGTGCTGCTGCTGGAAGCCGGCGGCAAGGACTGGCATCCCTACATCCATATGCCAGCGGGCTTCGCCAAGATGACCAAGGGCATCGCCTCCTGGGGCTGGTCGACCGTGCCGCAGAGAAACATGAAGGATCGCGTCTTCCGGTACACGCAGGCCAAGGTGGTTGGCGGCGGCTCCTCCATCAACGCCCAGATCTACACGCGCGGCAACGCCCGCGACTACGACGCCTGGGAGAAGGAAGAGGGTCTCGCCGGCTGGGGCTATCGCGACGTGCTGCCCTACTTCAAGCGCGCCGAAAACAACCAGCGCTACGCCAACGATTTTCACGGCGACCAGGGTCCGCTCGGCGTGTCCAACCCGATTTCGCCGCTGCCGATCTGCGAGGCCTATTTCCGCGCCGGCCAGGAGATGGGYATYCCCTTCAAYCCGGATTTCAACGGCGCCAGCCAGGARGGCGTCGGCTACTACCAGCTGACCCAGAAAGACGCCCGGCGTTCCTCCGCCTCGGTCGCCTATCTCAAGCCGATCCGCGCGCGCAAGAATCTCACCGTCAGGACCGACGTGCTGGTGACCCGAATCGTCGTCGAAAAGGGTCGCGCCATCGGCGTCGAGATCATCGACAAACCGGGCGGTCAGACAAAAATCCTGCGCGCCGAGCGCGAGGTGATCGTCTCGTCCGGCGCCATCGGCTCGCCCAAGCTGCTGATGCAGTCAGGCATCGGCCCGGCCGATCACCTGAAGTCGGTCGGCGTCACGCCGGTGCATGACCTGCCCGGGGTCGGCTCAAACATGCAGGATCATCTCGATTTGTTCGTCATCGCCGAATGCACCGGCGATCACACCTATGACAACTACGCCAAGCTGCACCGCACGGCCTGGGCCGGCCTGCAATATCTGCTTTTGAAGAAAGGACCGGTGGCCTCCAGCCTGTTCGAGACCGGCGGCTTCTGGTACGCCGACCCCACCGCCGCCTCGCCCGACATCCAGTTCCATCTCGGCCTGGGCTCCGGCATCGAAGCCGGTGTCGAGAAGCTGAACAATCCCGGGGTCACCTTGAACTCGGCCTTCCTGCGGCCGCGCTCACGCGGCACGGTGCGGCTGAAGAGTGCCAATCCGGCCGACCATCCGCTGATCGATCCCAACTACTGGTCCGATCCCTATGATCGCGCCATGTCGATCAAAGGGCTGCGGTTGGCGCGCGAGATCATGCGGCAAAAGGCGCTTGCCCCTTACGTGCTGCGCGAAGTGTTGCCTGGCCCGTCACTCGCCAGCGACGACGAACTCTTCGACTATGCCTGCCGCACCTCCAAGACCGACCATCACCCCGTCGGCACCTGCCGCATGGGCCATGACGACATGGCCGTCGTGACCCCGGACCTGCGGCTGCGCGGCATCGAAGGTCTGCGCGTCTGCGACGCCTCGGTGATGCCGCGTGTGCCCTCCTCCAACACCAATGCCCCGACCATCATGGTCGGCGAAAAGGGTGCCGATCTGGTGCTCGGCCGCGAGCCGCTGCCGCCGGCTGTGTTTTCCGGAAACCGGGCTGCTTAGGAGCAAAAAAGATGATCAGGCACTGTGTCTTCGTCAGGTTTCGCGACGATGTCCCCGACGGTGAGCGCGCGGCGATCCATGCCGACCTCGAGGCGCTGCGAAAGGTGATCGATGGCATGGACACCGTCCAGTTCAGCGCCAATGTCAGYCCYGAACCSTTCGCRCGCGGYTTCASSCATGGCTTCACCATCGAYTTYCGCGATGCCGCCGCGCGCGAYGCCTATCTSGTGCAYGAAGCSCATCGGCGCGCCGGCGCCCGGCTGGTGGCCGCACTCGAAGGCAGCACCGACGGTTTGATGGTCTTCGATCTCGATCTTACGAAAAAGTGACCGCCGGTTCTTCGAAAGCCGGCTGATCGCTGTTCTCTTTTGCTAACCGGGCGACATATCGTTGCTCCGGGGAGCCAAAGGAGGACGCCTTGAATCTCACTGCCGAGCAGAAGAAAACCGTTCTGGCCTCATTCCTGGGCTGGACGCTCGATGCTTTTGATTTCTTCCTTCTGACATTCCTGCTCACCGATATTGCGAGTGAATTCCAGACGGATGTCCCGGCAGTCTCAAAGGCATTGTTCCTGACCTTGGCAACGCGCTTCATCGGCGCGTTCTTCTTTGGCATGCTCGCCGACAAATATGGGCGCAAGCCCATCCTCATGCTCAACATTGTCAGCTATTCGGTGATCGGCGCGCTCGCCGCCTTCTCGCCCAATCTCGGCATTTTCCTCGCCTTGCGTGCCTTGTTCGGCATCGCCATGGGTGGCGAATGGGGGCTTGGCAGTTCGCTCGCCATGGAATCCGTCCCGCCCAGCGCACGCGGCATTGTCTCGGGCATCCTGCAATGCGGCTATCCGGCCGGCTACCTCCTGGCGGCCGTGGTCTATGGCCTGCTCTATCAGCAGACGATCGGCGGCTACACGATCGGCTGGCGCGCCATGTTCCTGCTCTCCTTCATCCCGGCGCTGATCGTGCTCTTCATCCGCTCGCACGTGCCGGAATCGCCTGCCTTCGTCGAGGCGCAGAAGGCACCCAGGCCTGGCTTGCTGGAAACGCTGCAGAAGCATTGGGGTGTCGCGCTCTATGCCGTCGTGCTGATGATGTTCTTCAACTTCTTCAGCCATGGCACGCAGGACCTCTACCCGACCTTCCTGAAGAAGCAGCACGGCTTCGATCCGCACACGGTGAGTTGGATCACCATCGTCGCCAATCTCGGCGCCATTGTCGGCGGCCTGACATTCGGCGCACTGTCGGAGAAGATCGGCCGCGTCAACGCCATCACGCTCGCCTGCGTGATCGCCCTGCCGTCGATCCCGCTGTGGGCCTACTCGACCACGCCGTTCATGCTGGCCATCGGCGCCTTCATCATGCAGGTCTCGGTCCAGGGGGCCTGGGGCGTCATTCCGGTGCACCTCAATGAACTCTCGCCCGGCGCGGTGCGCGCGACCTTGCCCGGCTTCATCTACCAGGCCGGCAATCTCGCTGCCTCCTATGGCGGTCCGTATCAGGCCGGGATCGCGGAAAGCGCCGGAGGCAGCTACGGCTATGCGCTGGCGCTCTTTGCCGGCGTGGTTGCCGTCTGCATCATCGTCGTCATCCGCTTCAGTCCGGAACGGCGTGGCCAGGTGATGACGGTTCTGGAGCGCAGCTAACCCAGCCGCAGCGCGATRACSCCGGCGACRATGCTGAGCGCGGCRGCACCGCGCCAGCCCGTCATCTTCTCGCCGAGCGCGWASACCGAGATCATCATGGCRAACAGGATCGAGGTYTCGCGCAGCGATGCCACMGAGGCGATCGGCGCYTTGGTCATAGCCCACATCACAATCCAGTAGGCGGCACCACTGAGCACGCCGGTGAACAGCCCGGCTTTCCAGTCGCGCGCCAGCACAGGCAGTGCCTTGGGCCCACGGAAGATGAGGCACAGCACCAGCGCGCCAAAGGCGTCGCAGATGAACAGCCAGGCGGCATAGCTCTGCGCGGTTGCTGCCAGCCGCGCGCCGCTGCCGTCCGAGAGCGTATAGCTGGAGATGAAAATCGAAGTGCCGAGCGCAAAGCCGACCGCGCGCAGATTGATCCGCTCCAGATGCGCGCCGCCGCGAAACGACATCACCAGCGTGCCGGCCGACAGTAGCAATATGCCGAGGATGGCGAACGGCGCCGGCATCTCCTGCACCACAACAACGCCGCCGAGCGCGGTCAGCAGGGGCGCCGTGCCCCGCGCCAGCGGATAGGTCTGGGCGAAATCACCGGCCTTGTAGGCGCCGATCAGGAAGGTGCGGTAGCCCATGTGGAAAATGACAGAGGCGATGATGTAGGGCCACACCTCCGCTTTCGGAAACTCGACGAAGGGCAGCACCACGAGGGCGGCGGCGCCCATGCCGAGCGTCATCAGCGTGATCGACAGAAAGCGGTCGAGGTGGACCTTGACCAGCGCGTTCCAGATCGCGTGCATGGCGGCGGCGGCAAGCACCGCGAAGAAGACGAAAAGCGTCATTTCGGGCTTACCGACCTCCCAAGCCGAGCGGCGGTTCAAGATCGACATCGATCCTGACCGGGAAGTGATCGGACGCCACCTCGCCTATATCAGATCCGACCGAACGCACTCGCCCGGCGAACATGCCGCCGACGAAACAGTGGTCGAGCCGACGCTTTGCCAGTCTGCCATCGATGATCTTCTCATGGGTGTGGAAGTCATCAGCCGATTCGATCGCCACCGCGGCGGCATCGACGAAGCCGTCGAGATAGGCCGCACCGCGATGATAGGGCGTGCTGCCGACGATGCGCCGGTATTCGGCGCTGCCCGGCTCCATGTTGAAATCGCCCATCCAGATCGCCGCCAGCGGGTTTTCCGGCTCGGGCTCGCCGCTGGTCCAGTTGCGCGCAGGCTCGTCGTCGGTACCGCTCCACGGCCCGCCGTCGGTGGGCGCGCGGCGGTGTTGCGCGAGCAGATAGTCGATCTGCTCCAGCCGCTCTTCGGCCGCGATATGCGCGAGATGCAGCGACAGTATCCGCACCGGRCCRGCSGGCGTGCGGATCATGCATTCGAGYGCYGCATTGCGGGTGTTGAGCGGCTGCAGAGTGCGGCGCATTGGCAGCGCATGCAGCCGCGACCAGACGATCGGCAACTTCGACAGCACCATGGTGCCGAACTGTCGGCGCCGGTTGACCAGGCGGCCGTCGCGCCGCTCGCTGGCATCCATGTCGAAGGCCGGGCCGTAGACCCAGTGATAGTCGGGCAGCAGGCGCGACAGCAGCTCCGGCTGGTCGTCGAAATTGCTGCGCTGCCAGTGCCGCTCGACCTCCTGCAGCGCAATGATGTCGGCGCCAGCAACGATCCGCGCCGCGCGCGAAAGGTCGTAGCGACCATCACTGCCGAACCCGTACTGGATGTTGTAGCTGACCAGCTTCATTGCTTATCCGGCTCACTTTCGGTGATGGCAGTAGCGGTTCAATGGATTGGTTGCAATGTGCAGGAGAATGGCAGCGGCTTGTGCCAGACGCCTCCCCCGCCCCTTGCTGCGCGATCATGCAACGATTCCGGGCCGCTTCGGTATCCTCCGCGCGCCGGAAAACGCCGCGAGTTTTTCGCGACACCATTGGGTCAGGTCTGCCCGGTGAACCGTCCTAATAGGTCGTCAGCGGCTGGAACCGGCCAGCCGGAGACGCCGCCAGTTCCGCCCAGTCGATCTCTTCCTCAAGCCGGTGATAGGCTTCATCGCCGATCGTACCGTTGCGGCGCAATTCCTCCAGCGTGTCGCGCTGGCGGTTGATGGCATAGAGACGCAGCCGGTCGTATTCGGTCGCGGCTTGAGCGTCCTCCGGGTTTTCCGCGATGACGCGCTGAGCTTCGTACTGCTCGCGCACGACAGCCGCCGCGGCCGATGTCTTGCGGCTCAGCACATCGAGTGCTGCCTGCATGATGGCAACGCGCGCCTGCGCCACTTCGCGATCAACGGTCGTATCCGGGTCGAAGTTGAGTATCCGCAGCAGAGGCTTGAGCGTCATCCCCTGCAGCACCAGCGTGCCCAGAACCACGGCAAAAGCGGCAAGCACGATCGGGTCGCGGCCGGGAAAGCCGGCCGGCAGAGCAATGGCCACCACCAGCGTCACCAGCCCGCGCATGCCGCACCAACCGACGAGCACGGCGCCGCCAAATGTCGGCGCATCCCGCCTTGCGTCTTCGCTGCCGAAGCGGGAAACCCACCGAATGATCGCAACGTAACTCGCCACCCAGACGAGACGCGCCACGATGACGACGACGAGCACCGTGGCGGCGAACAGAAAGGCCTGGCCTTGCCCCTCGCCCGAAAGCCGGCCGACGATYGAYCGYGCCTGCAGGCCCATCAGCACGAARGCCAGCACGTTGAGCACGAASACCGCCGWCTCCCASACCGAATAGGTGCTGACGCGCCGCCTTGCCGACATGTGGCGTGGCGCCCGGCGTGCAAGCGTCATGGCGTAGACGACGATGGTGATGATGGCCGAAAGGCCGAGCTTGTCGGCCAGGATCCAGACCCCGAAAGTTCCAGCGAATTGCACCACCGTGCTGCTCGCCGCATCCTCTATCTTCGTGAGCGTCAGCAGCGAGAAGCGGCCAAGCAGATAGCCGGCGATGAGGCTGCCTATGGTGGATAAAAGGATCGTCGGAATGGCGTTGCTCAGCATGATCGTGCCGAGCGCCGCCGAAACCGCCAGGCGGTAGATCAAGAGCGCTGTGGCATCGTTGAGCAGGCTCTCGCCTTGCAGGATGGCGGTGATGCGGTGCGGCACCTTGAATTGCCCTAGCACGGCGGATGCCGCCACCGCATCCGGCGGCGCGACGATGGCGCCGAGCGCGATTGCCGCGGCTATCGGCAGGCCGGCCATCTTCCAGCCGACGAAGGCAACCACGACAGTGGTGAAGACGACGGCGCCAAGCGCCAACAGCGCCAGCGACAGCCGGTAGCGCTTGAGGTCGCGCAGCGACGTGTCATAGGCGGCATCGAGAAGCACCGGCGCGATGAACAGGGCAAGCGCCAGTTCCGGATCGATCTCGATCGTTGGCGCGCCAGGCACGAAGGCAATCGCGACCCCGGCCAAGGCCAGCAGGGACGGATAGGGTATCTCCAGCCGCCGCGACAGCGCCGTCAGCGCAACGGCTGTCAAAAGCAGGATAAGGGTGAGTTCAAAAAGAGCCATGGGCTGTTACTTCAGTGAGACGGGATTGCCGGCGCAGATATACCTGCAGGATGCGGTGGATTGGCCATCAAACTCAAGCCCTCTGGCCATACGCCTCAAACCACCTCTTGCCGTACAACACGGCATGATCCTCATCGGCCAATATGACTCGCCTTTCGTGCGCCGTGTCGGCATCGCGCTGACCCTCTATAGCATCGCCTTCGAGCACCGTCCGTGGTCGGCCTTCGGCGATGCCGATGAGATTCGGCCCTACAACCCGCTGACGCGGGTGCCGACCCTGGTGCTGGACAATGGCGAGGTACTGATCGAAAGCCATTTGATGCTCGACTATCTCGATAGTTTGGTCCCAGCCGATCGAAGCATGTTTCCGAAGACGGAGCCGGCGCGCCATCAGGCGCTGAAGGTGTCAGCCCTGGCCACCGGGCTCGGCGACAAGGCGGTGAGCCTGTTCTACGAGAAGCGGCTGCACGAGAAGGTCTCCGACGTCTGGGCCGGGCGCTGTCGCACGCAGATCGAGGCCGTGCTTGCCGTGCTGGAGGCCGACCGTGCCAAATGGTCGACACCTTACTGGTTCGGCGAGCGCATCGGCCATGCCGATATCGCAGTTGCCGCCGTGCTGCGCTTCATCGGCGAGGCGCATCCAGTGCTCATTGCGCTGGCTGACTTCCCGGCGCTGGACGCGCACGCGGCACGAATGGAAGCCCTCCCGGTCTTTCAGGAGATATCACAGCCGTTCATCGCACCGGCTTGAGAGCGCCCACTTTTGGACAGGCTCCGGGTGTGCTGAGATTCAGGTCAGGCCGAGCCGGAGTCGAGACGGGCGCGAAGCGACCAAACTGGGTGGCTTCCGAGAACCGGAGCGGAGTGTACTTTTGGGTACGTGAGCACCGGAAGCACAGGAAGCCGCCATTTGCAGGCCGGCCTCACCTGAATATCGGCACAGCCTAGTGCAGCACCAGCATATCGTCGGACGAGAACGAAATCTCGGCCTTCTCGCCAACGGCGGGTGGCGGCGTCGCCGGGCTGTTGAACGTATCGAGCGAGACCGTATTGCCGCCGATGCCGACGCGGACGCGGATCACCGAACCAAGGAAGTGCACTTCGGAAATCTCGCCGGACAGGCTGGAATCGCGGCCAGGCTGACGGCCGAGTGAAATCGCTTCCGGCCGCAGCGCCAGCGACAGCGTGTCGCCGGACTTCGAGCCGTTGAGCTTGCCCTTGAGCGAGACTTGCTGCGTGTTGACCTGCACCGTGCCGGCCGCGGCATCGGTGACCTTGCCCTCGAGCACATTCAGCGTGCCGACGAAATTGGCGACGAATTTGGTCGCCGGCCGGTTGTAGATCTCGAACGGCGTACCAACCTGCTCGGCCTTGCCGCCATACATGACCGCGATGCGGTCGGAGATCGACAGCGCCTCTTCCTGGTCATGGGTGACGAAGATGGTGGTGATGCCGAGCTTCTTCTGGATCGAACGGATTTCTTCACGCAGCGAGACACGGACCTTGGCATCCAGCGCCGACAGCGGCTCGTCGAGCAGCAGCAGCTTCGGTTTCGGCGCGATCGCACGCGCCAGCGCGATACGCTGCTGCTGGCCGCCCGAGAGCTGGTAGGGGTAGCGGTCCGCCATCTGCGGCAGCTTGATGATACCCAGCATCTCGGCAACGCGGGCGTCGATGTCCGCTTTGGGCATGCCGGCGACCTTCAGGCCGAAACCGATGTTCTGCGCCACGGTCAGGTTCGGAAACAGGGCATAGGCCTGGAACACCATCCCGACATTGCGCTGATTGGGCTTCAGCCTCGTAATATCCTTGCYGCCAACGACGATCTTGCCGGCGCTCGGCTCCTCGAAACCCGCGACCATGCGCAGCACCGTTGTCTTGCCGCAGCCGGATGGTCCGAGGAAAGAGACGAATTCGCCACGTTCGACGTCGAGATTGAAATCCTCGACCACCGTGGTGGTGCCGAAGGATTTCCGAACGTGCTGGATGGAGAGGAACGGGTCGGCCATGGTGTTGTTCTTTCGATCAGTACTTTTCGATCAATTGGGGCGGTTCGCCGATCTCGGCGCAAAGCGGGACAATATCTGGATCAGCGACATGCAGCCCCAGGTGATTGCGAAGGCGATGATGGCAAGCGCCGCCGGTTCATAGGCGCGGTTGGCGCCGATGTTCTGCAGATAAGGGCCGAAGGCCGGACGGTTGAGCAGGCTTGCCATGGTGAACTCGCCGATAACGATCGCGAAGGTCAGGAATGCACCCGACAACACCGCGATCAGCACATTGGGCAGGATAACCCGGGTGATGATCGTCCCCCAGCCAGCGCCGAGAATCTGCGCCGCTTCCGTCAACGTACGCACGTCGATGGTGCGAAGCCCGGTGTCCACCGCGCGATACATATAGGGCAGCGCCAGCGTGGCATAGCCGATGACCAGCAAGGCATTGGTGCCCGTGTCGGTCGCCAGGAAGGGCAGCGGCGAATTCGAGCCGTACATTCTGATGTAGCCGAAAACGATGACGATGGCCGGGATGACCAGCGGCAGCAAGGTGATGAACTCGACGATGGGGCGCAGCTGCGGCAGGCGCAACCGGATCCAGTAGGCGGCGGGCACCACGATGAGCACGCCGAGAATGATGGTGAAGACGGCGGCAAGCACCGAATAGCCGAAGGTCGCCTGGAAGCGTTCGTCACCCAGCACGACCTTGTAGGCGTCAAAGGAATAGGCGCCGCGCCGCATGCGCATGGAGAACTCCACCGTCGCGATCAGCGGAATGAAGAAATAGGCCGCGCCCAGCGCGAAGACGACCCAGGCCCAGAACTTGCCAGCCTTCATTTGAGCCACCTCTCGGAACGGGTGCGGAACCAGATGTAGAAGACATTGGCAAGACCGGTGATGAGGATCATGCCGAAGGCGATSGCATAGCCGAGATGRGCATTGTGCAGCACGTCGCCACGGATCTGGGCATAGAGCAGGATCGGCACGATGTTGAGCGACGACCCGGTCAGCGCATAGGCGGTGGCGATGGCGCCGAAGGCATTGGCGAACAACAGGATCACCGTGCCGAGGAAGCTCGGCCAGATCACCGGAATGACCACCAYGCGCCAATACTGGGACATGGTCGCACCCAGCGTTGCGGCGGCCTCGCCCCATTCCTTCTTCAGCCCGTCGATGGCCGGCACGATGATGACCACCATCAGCGGAATCTGGAAGTAGACATAGGTCAATGTCAGGCCCCAGAACGACAGGATGTTGAAGCCATGCGCGTAGATGTTGAGACCGAACAGCGTGTTCAGTATCACGGTCGCAAGGCCGAGCCGKCCRAGTGTSGCRAGGAAGGCGAAGGCCAGCGGYACGCCSGCRAAATTSGAGGCRACGCCGGAAAASGTYAGCGTYGCCGAGCGTATCCAGTCCGGCAGGCCGCCGCGTACGATGGCAATGGCAATCGCCAGCCCTGCAAAGGCGCCAATCAGCGATGAAGCAAGGCTGACCTTGATCGAAATCCAGTAGGCGGCAACGATCGACGGCTGCGCCAATGCAACTATGTTTTCGAGTGTGAATTCACCAGCATCGTTCTGGAATGCGCCCAGCATCAGGTAGAGCGTGGGCAGGATCAGGAACATGATGGCGAAGATGAAGAAGGGCGCAACGCCGAGCCATTGCGTCGGCAGCCTCATGCTGCGCGCCTCGGCGGGAGGCGCGGTCTTCCCGGAAACAGCGTGGTCGGACATTGAGATATCGGTCATGCGCCGGCTACCGTCTTCGAGAGAAAGACTTCGAGAGAAAACCGGGCGGCCGTGAAGCCGCCCGGTCGATTTCAACTGTTACTTGACGTTGGCACCGACAACGGCGTCCCAGTTCTTGGTGATGGCTTCCTTGGCCTTGCCCTGCTCGTCGAGCGTCGGGAACACCGCGGCCGCGTAGGACTCAGCCGGCGGCAGCTTGGCCAGCACGTCCGCCGGAATCTTGCCGTTCTTGGCGAGATCGTTGAAGCGGATCGGGTGGCAATAGCCCTTCAGCCAGGCGATCTGGCCTTCGTCGGAATACAGGTATTCCAGCCAGAGCTTGGCTGCATTCGGATGCGGCGCGTAGGCGCTGATCGCCTGCACGTAGACACCGGCGACGACACCGGTCTTCGGCACGACGACGTCGACGGGCGGGTTGCCCTTCAGCGTGTCGCGGCCGGCGAGCGCGTTGTAGTCCCAGGTGACGAGGATCGGCGTCTGGCCYTGRGCCAGSGTCGCSGSCTTGCCGATGACCGGCACGAAATTGCCGGCGGCRTTGAGCTTCTTGAAGAAGTCRAGGCCAGCGGTGCCGGCAGCTTCACCAGCAGCCGCACCCGTCGACAAGCCGGCGGCATACACCGCCTGGATGGCCTGGTTCGARGCGCGCGGRTCRCCGGCAAGAGCSACCGWGTTGGCGAATTCCGGCTTCAGCAGGTCWGCCCAGTCCGTCGGCGACGTCTTCACCAGGTCCTTGTTCACCTGGAAGGAAAGCACGCCGTAGTAGTCGCCCGTCCAGAAGCCGTCGGCATCCTTGGCGCTGTCGGGGATCGAGTCCCAGGTCGAAACCTTGTAGGCCTGGATCAGACCGTCCTTCTTGGCGGACGGACCGAAGGACAGACCGACGTCGATAACGTCGGGCGCCTGCGGGCCCTTATTGTCCTTGTTGGCCTTGATCGCCTCGACCTCGTCGCCGGAACCGGCATCGGGGTTGAGTTCGTTGATGGTGATTTCCGGATACTTCGCCTTGAAGCCGGCGATGACGTCGCCGTAACCGCACCAGTCATGCGGCAGCGCGATGGTGGTGAGCTGGCCTTCGGCCTTCGCGGCCTTGACGAGATCGTCCAGCGAAGCGGCGGACGAAATCACCGACGACACCATAAGGGTCGCGGCCGAAAGGGAAAGCACCTTCCCCGTGAATTTGAACATGTGTTCTCTCCGTTGAACTGACGCCGTTGGACGCCTGCGATGCGGTATCGTTTTCATGTGACAGCCAGATGAAAGCTTTGTGAAACCGGCTGCTCGCAGTGCGAAAAAGTAAACTCTTTTTAACCGGTTGTAGCAATCGCCTCGCGATTCTTTTTCCGGCTAATTAGTTTGTGCCTTGCCCTTCATCCCCTCCCCTTGTTTTTCTACCCCTTTTTCAGATCAATTTCCTATGCGGAAAGCGTCTCAGACCGTGCCGGCGATGGCGTTTTCGAGCAATGTCAGCGCCGCCTTCTTGGTCAGCTTGACCGGGTTGCCACCGGCGGTAGGATCGACCACCGCCATATCCGCGATCAGCGCCTTGCGCTTCTTGTCCATGTCGAGCCCCTTGATCAGGCCCGGCAGCGCGTGCGGCACCTTCAACTCCTTGCGCAGCTTGATGATCGCCTTGGAGAAGCCGTCAAAGCCGCCCTTGATGCCGCAATAGGCGGCGAGCCGGGCAATACGCTCCTCGATGGAGTCCCGGTTGAAGGCGAGCACATAGGGCATGAACACGGCGTTGGTCATGCCGTGATGGGTATCGTAGAGCGCGCCGATCGGATGCGACAGCGAGTGAATGGCGCCGAGCCCCTTCTGGAAGGCGGCGGCGCCCATGGCSGCCGCACTCATCATRTGGGCGCGCGCGACAAGGTCCTTGCCGTTGGCATAGGCCTTGGGCAGGTTCTCGAACACCAGCCGGACACCTTCGACGGCAATACCGTCGGCCATCGGGTGGTAGCCCGGTGCGCAATAAGCCTCGAGGCAATGGGCAAGCGCATCCATGCCGGTGCCGGCGGTGATGAAGCCCGGCATGCCGACCGACAGTTCCGGGTCGGCGATGACGATCGCCGGCAAAAGCTTCGGATGGAAGATGACCTTCTTGGTGTGCGTCTCCTCATTGGTAATGACGCCGGCGCGGCCGACTTCCGAGCCGGTGCCGGCCGTGGTCGGCACCGCGATGATCGGTGCGATCGCGTCCGAATTGGCGCGCGTCCACCAGTCGCCGACATCCTCGAAATCCCACACCGGCCGCGTCTGCCCCGCCTGGAAGGCGATCAGCTTGYCGAGATCGAGCGCCGAGCCGCCACCGAAGGCGATGACGCCGTCATGCTTGCCCTTCTTGAACACGGCGATGCCGGCGGTGAGGTTGGACTCGACAGGGTTCGGCTTCACCTCGGAAAACACGCCATAAGGCACCTTGGCATCGTCGAGGATTTTCAGCGTGGAAGCGACGACCGGCAGCTTGGCCAGGCCCGGGTCGGTGACGAACAACGGCCGCTTGATGCCGGTTGCCGCCAGCACCTCGGGCAGCTCGTTGATGCGCCCGGCGCCGAAGCGAACGGTGGTGGGATAGTTCCATTTGGAGATCAGCTTGGACATTGCTTGTCTTTCAAAAAATCAGATGGCTTCGCGCAGGTGGAAGGATTTCGGCCGGGTCAGGTTATCGTAGCCGATGGCCGACAGTCCCGCACCCTTGCCGGTGTCCTTGACGCCGGTCCAGACCAGCGCCGGATCGAGATAGTCGCAGCGGTTCATGAACACCGTACCGGTYTCGATGCGGTYGCCGATCGCCACCGCATGCTCGGTATCGCGCGTCCAGATCGAGGCCGTCAGGCCATACTGACTGTCGTTCATCAGCGCGATCGCCTCCTCATCGTTGCGCACCTTCATGATGCCGACGATCGGGCCAAAACTTTCCTCGCGCATGACGCTCATCTGGTGGTCGACTTGCGTCAGCACCTCAGGCGCCAGATAGGGCGAGCCGGCCTTGTCGTTGGCCACCTTCATGTTGATGTGCGCCACCGCACCTTTGCGCAGCGCTTCGGCCTTCTGCTCGCGGATCAGGTCGGCGAACCGCGCCTGCGCCATCGGCCCCATCGTCGTCGCCTGTTCCAACGGATTGCCGACGACATAGTTCTTGGTCTCGGCGATGAAGCCCTCGACGAACTCGTCATAGACCTTTTCATGCACATAGACGCGCTCGATGCCGCAGCAGCATTGGCCGGAATTGTAGAAGGCGCCGTCGACCAGATTGGCGACCGCATGGTCCAGTTTGGCGTCAGGCAGCACATAGGCCGGATCCTTGCCGCCAAGCTCGAGACCGAGCGTCATGAAGGTGCCCGCCGCCGCCTTTTCAATGGCACGGCCGCCGCCGACCGAACCGGTGAAGTTGACATGGTCGATCTTGCCCGAGCCAAGCAGCTTCTCGGTCTGGGCATGGTTGAGCACGACATTCTGGAACACGCCCTTGGGCAGCCCGACCTTGTCGAAAGCCTGTTGAAAACGCTCGCCGACCAGCAGTGTCTGCGCAGCATGTTTCAGGATAACCGCATTGCCGGCCATCAGCGCCGGCACGATGGTGTTGACTGCGGTGAGATAGGGATAGTTCCACGGCGCGATCACTATGACGACGCCGAGCGGATCCTTCTTCACGTAGCGGCGAAAGCCGTCCTTCGGGTTGGAGGCCGGCACGGATTTCAGCGCCTGCTCGGCGATCTCGACCATGTAAGTGGTGCGTTCCCTGACGCCGCCGAACTCGCCGCCATAGCGCACCGGACGCCCCATCTGCCAGGCGATCTCCGGCACGATCTCGTCGGTCATCGCCACCAGCGCCTCGAGCATTGCCAGCATGTACTTGCCACGCTCGACGATCGGCGTCTCGGCCCACTTCTCCTGCGCCGCCTTGGCGCGCTCGACAGCGGCGTTGATCGCCTGGTCCGTAGCCACGGGCCGCTCGGCATAGATCGAGCCATCGACGGGGGATATCAACTTGACCGTTTCGGTCATTCYTTCAGTCCTCGCACTTCATGAAATCTTGATTTTGACGTCGCCCGCCATTCAGACGATGGCTAAGGGAGGGCGACGCCGACATAGTCTAGTACCGCTCGAAACCCCTGTGCAGTTCCCAATCCGTAATGCGGCGGTCGTATTCGAACTGCTCCCACTTGGCGGTGTGGACATAGTGCTCGAGCACATCCTCGCCGAGCGCCTCTTTCAGCATCTTCGACTTCGCCAGCGTTTCGGTGGCATCGCGCAACGTCTTCGGGATCTCCGGCAGGCGCGAGGCCTGATAGGCATCGCCGACGAACGGCTTCTGCAGTTCGAGCTTCTCGTCGATGCCGGCAAGGCCGGCGGCGATCAGCGCCGCGAAGGCGAGATAAGGGTTGAGGTCGGCGCCGCCGATGCGGCATTCCATGCGGATGCCCTTGGTGCCCTCGCCGCACAGTCGGAAGCCGGCGGTGCGGTTGTCCTCGCTCCACATGATCTTGGTCGGCGCGAAGGTGCCAGCCTGAAAGCGCTTGTAGGAGTTGATGTAAGGCGCCAGGAACCAGGTGAATTCCTTGGCATATTTGAGCTGACCTGCCCCCCATTGCTGGCCAAGCGTCGACAGCGTCCAGTCCGCCTTCTTGTCGAAGAATAGAGCCGTCTTGCCGTCGGCGCTCCACAGCGAATTGTGGATATGGCTGGAATTGCCGGCGAGCCCGTAATTGTACTTGGACATGAAGGAGATCGCCTTGCCCTCGGACTCGGCAATCTCCTTGGCGCCGTTCTTCAGGATGACGTGGCGGTCGGCCATCTCGAGCGCCTCGGCATAGCGCACATTGATCTCTTCCTGGCCGGGGCCCCATTCGCCCTTGGAGTTCTCGATCGGAATGCCGGCCGCATCCATCTCGTTGCGAAGCCGGCGCATGACCCCTTCTTCCTTGGTGGTGATGCCGATCTGGTAGTCGCCAATATAGGGCGAAGCCGTGTCGAGACCCTGCCAATGCTTCTTGCGGGCGGAATCGTAGGTCTCGTTGAACAGATAGAATTCGAGCTCGGAGGCGAAATAGCCGATATAGCCGCGCTCCGTCAGCCGCTTGACCTGCTTCCTCAGGATGGCACGCGGCGAATGCGGCAGGTCGTCATGGGTGTGGTGGTCGAGCACGTCGCAGATCACCAGCGCCGTCTTTTCCAGCCAAGGAATGCGCCGCAACGTCGCCAGATCCGGCTTCATGACGAAGTCGCCATAGCCCTTCGACCAGCTTGCCGCCTTGTAGCCTGGCACCGGCTCCATATCGATGTCGGCGGCCAGCAGATAGTTGCAGCCATGCGTTTCGTCATGCGCGGAATCAACGAAATACTGCGCCAGGAAGCGCTTTCCGGCCAATCGTCCCTGCAGGTCGACGATGCAGGCCAGCACCGTGTCGATCTCACCGCTGGAGACCGCTTTCTTCAACTGATCGAATGAGAAATTTCCGGCCATTCCTTTGGCACTCCAGCGCTTGTCGTTTCGGGCTTGTCATATTGAACGGAAAAAACCGTGGCGAGCGAGCCCGCCACGGTTTGATTGGCTGTTTAGGCGGATTCGCCGACGGCCTTTTCGGCCGCTGCGATGGTCGCCGTGCGCTTGGCGATTGCCGCCTCGCCGATGGGCGGCCCCTGGAAGCGGCGATTTTCAACGGCGAACCACAAGACAATGAGCAGAACGATCAAGCCGATGGCATAGTTGATCAGGATGTCGAAGGGCGGCTGGATGCCGGCATACATCAACACCAGAACACCGATCACCGTGATCACAGCGAACGGCTTTGACCAGATGCCGAGCCGGAACGGCCCGAATTCGGTCCAGCTCTTTCCTTCCGCAAGAAGTCCGGCTGCGATCGGCATGGCGTAGGAGACATAGAGGAAGAGAGCGCAGCCAGCTGCCAGCGCCGCGAAAGCCGGCGAATAGAGCGTGGCGGCAATCGACAGCACGACGCCGAGCCAGATGGCCGGGACGGGCGTGCGCCAGGTTGGCGAAACCTGCTTCCACAGAGATGAACCCGGCAGACCTCCGTCACGCGAAAAGGCGAAGATCATGCGCGAGGTCGAGGTGAGCCCGGCCAGCGCGCACAGATAGTTCGCCAGCACGATGGCGATGCCGAGCAGAGCCTTGAGCCAGGTTGGCGCCGGCAGATTGTTGAACAGGTTGAACCAGGCATTGCCGCCGTCCTTGGCGGTCGCCACGAGATCGGGGCTGGCAAGGACGAAGGAGACCGCCATGATGAAACCGAAGACGAGAGACCACAGGACCGCGTGGATCATGCCTCTTGGCACGGCGACGCGGGCATTGTGCGTTTCCTCGGCGGTATGCGCCGAGGCGTCGAAGCCGGTGATGGTATAAAGCGGGTAGAGAAGGCCGATAAGGAAGGCCACAAGTGCGGTGCGGGCCGTCGGAACATAGGCACCGCCGGGATCGCCGGTCGTGTTGACGAAAGTCGTCAGCCGCGAAAGATCGAAGCCATGCGCGCCCCAGATCAGGAAGGTCAGCGTCAGCACGACCGCAACGACGAGGATGAGGTAGCCGGAAAAGTCCGTCAACATCGTCGTCGTCTTGATGCCGAGATGATTGAAGAGGCCTTGGGTTACGGTAATCATGACGACTGCCGCCGTCTGCTGCCAGAAGCCCCAGCTCGATGTGTCCCAACCGAAGATCGGGCCCGCTACGAGCCCTTGAAACAGCAGGTAGACGCCGACATTCACCGAGGCGACGACGAAGATCAGGCCGAGCAGGTTGATCCAGGCCGTGGCCCAACCCCAGCCGCGTCCGCCCAGGATCGACGACCAGTGATACAGGCCGCCGGCTGTCGGATAGGCTGATCCGATCTGGCCGAGGGAAGCCGCGACCACGAGCGCAAAGACACCGCCGATTACCCAGCCGATGGTCGCCTCGAAACCGCTGCCGGTGGCCATCGCCAGCGGGAATGACGTGATGCCGCCAGCCAGAATGCAGATGATCGAGAAGGAAATGGCGAAGTTGGAGAAGCCGCTCATGCGGCGAGACAATTCCTGGGCGTAGCCCATACTGTGAAGGATTTTTGTGTCCTCCGACTTGTCAGAATGATCCGGTGTTGTCATGTCAGAATTCCCCTTATTGGTTCTTAGCTGGCCGATTGAACTGACTTTCCGACTACGCTTCGTCGAGAGCCCTTGGCCTCCTCTGGCTCCAGATCCGAAAAAATGCCCGTGAGCAGATCCGCCCATTTCCGCTGCCCGGTCTCGCCGGAGATTTCATCGTTGCGGATTTCGATCATGGCGCAGGGCAGCCCGCGCGAGCGTGCATGCCGTTCCAGCGTGAAATAGACGCGGTCATCAGGCGAATAGGGTTCGTTGACGCCGACGGTGACGCCGGCAAGCCGCTTGAGCGCCGATATCAGCGGCGACGCCAGCCGCTGATCGTCATCGTGGATGATGCCGATATGCCAGGGCCGGTTGCGGCCCTTGTAGACCGGCGTGAAAGAATGGACGGAAACCAGCCGGGTCTCCTGGCCGCGGGCCAGCCGCTCCTCGACGATGCCTTCGATGGTGCTGTGAAACGGCTGCCATGACAGGGCGACCCGCGCCGCAAGCTGTTTTTCCGACAGGCCGGTATTGCCTGGTATGGCTGTCGTCTCGCTGACCGGCGGCACCAGGTCCGGCGCATCGAGCGGCCGGTTGCAGTCGACGACCAGACGCGAAATGCGGGTTTCGACCAGCGTCGCATCGAGCGCATGCGCCATGCGCGTTGCCACCGGCAGCGCACCCGGATCCCAGGCGATATGGCGGGACAGGTCCTCGGCGGCAAGACCGAGCGTGCCGAATTCGGCGGGCAGGAAATTGGAAGCGTGATCGCAGGTCAGTACGAACGGGCTCGCTCCGCGTGGGTTCGTCACCCCCACGGAATCAGGCGATGCAAGGCTGGTACGCCGCGCTGTCTCCATAGTCCTGCCGTCCCCGGGGAGCGCTGTACCGTATGTTACGTATTTTGTATCATTGCGTCCCTATGGATGATTTCATACAGTTTGCCCGGCTTTGTCAAATGCGATCTCAGGGGGCGGGCCAACGGGTGGGGGAAAAGATGATTTCCAGCATTGCCGAACTGATCGCCGACCGCATCGGCACGATGCCGGCCAGCGAACGGCGCGCGGCGCAGACGCTGATCGCCAGCTATCCGATGATCGGCCTGAAGACGGTCGCCGAATTCTCGACCGCGGCCGGCGTCTCCTCGCCGACGATCCTACGCTTCGTGGCTCGGCTCGGCTTCCAGAACTATCCGGAATTCCAGTCGAGCCTGCAGGACGAACTGGCGGCGCAGCTGCAGTCGCCGGCGATACGGACGCTCAACCCGCCCTCGCCCGGCGGCGGTACAGTGTCGCCAATGCTGGAAGCGACGCTCGACAATATGCGCGAGACCTTCCGCCACCTCTCCGACAAGCAGCTTGCCGACATCGCCGCACGGCTTGCCGACCGGCGGGGCAAGACATTCCTCATCGGCGGCCGCTTCACCGACCCGCTGGCGCGCTACATGGCCGCCCACCTCGCCGTCATCCAGCCCGATGTCTTTCATCTCGCCGGCCAGGAGAGCATGTGGCGCGACCGGCTGATCGACATGGGCAAGCGCGACGTGCTGGTGATCTTCGACATCAGGCGCTACCAGGACAGCCTCGTGCGCTTCGCCGAGAAGGCGCATCAGCGCGGCGTGCAGATCGTGCTGTTCACCGATCAGTGGCTGTCGCCGATCGCCCGCTTCGCCCGCCATGTCATCGCCGGACGGACCGCTGTGCCGTCGGCATGGGATTCCTCGGCAGCACTTTTCGTCGTCGCCGAAACGCTGATCGGCGCCGTCACCAGGCAGCTCGAGGCCGACGGCGCACGGCGTATTCGGGAAATGGAAGGGCTGCGTTAAGCGGGCTCCGCGCAGTCTCATCCACCCCAAAGCAAGCGTGCGGACATCACGTTACCGCGATTTAATGTGCACGATTGCGTGATAATTGCCATAAACCGATGATATCGGGAGTGGGAGTGGCCGGTTTTGCCCCCCAGCCCTTGTCGTCGCTGCATCCACTTCCACTTGGAACCAGCAGAACGATTCTTGCCGCTGGAGTGCCGATGTCGAGTTGGAAACAGATTGTCCTTGCGCTTGTCGTCGTGGTCGCCGCCACGGCCGCGTGGGCTCGCTTCTATCCCGGCGCTCCCGAAGTGCTGGCGCGCTGGGGCATCGACTGGGCCTATGGCGCCACACCTCGGGCGAAGGACACGGCGGCGGCTGGTTCCCGGCAGGCAGGGCGCAACGGCGCCCAGATTGCCACCATCGTTGCATCGCCGGCCGCCTCGGCTGTTATCAACGACCGCCTGCAGGCGATCGGCACCGGCCGCGCCAACGCTTCGGTGACCGTCAACCCTTACAGCTCCGGCCGCCTTGCCGAACTGCTGGTCGAATCCGGTACTCATGTCGACAAGGGGCAGATCATCGCGACGCTTGATTCCGAAACCGAGATCATCTCCCAGGACCGGGCCAAGCTCGCCTTGCAGGATGCGCAATCTAAACTTGATCGCGTCAAGTCGCTGCGCGCTTCCAATGCCGCGACGCCTGTCGCCGTTGCCGACGCCGAAGTGGTGCTGGCAGGCGCGAAGCTGGCGCTCCAGGATGCCGAGCTTGCGCTGCAGCGGCGCTCCATCCTGGCGCCGATCGCCGGCACTGTCGGCATCCTGCCGATCTCGGCCGGCAACTATGTCACCAACCAGTCGGCGATCGCCACGCTCGATGACCGCTCCTCGATCCTGGTGGATTTCCAGGTGCCCGAGCGTTTCGCCGCCGCGGTCAAGGTCGGTGGGCAATTGACGGCAACGCCGATCGCCAATCCGAGCAACGCCTATACCGGCACGATTTCGGCCATCGACAATCATATCGACGAAAAGAGCCGCACGCTGCTGGTCAAGGCCAAGATCGCCAATCCCGCCGATTCGCTGCGCGCCGGCATGTCGTTCTCCATCACCATGAAATTCCCCGGCGAAACCTATCCGGCCGTCAGCCCGCTGGCGATCCTGTGGGGATCGGACGGCGCCTATGTCTGGCAGATCGAGGACGGCAAGGCCAAACGCGTGCCGGTGCGCATCATCCAGCGCAACACCGAGACCGTACTGATCGACGCCGAGATCGACAGCGGCGACATGGTTGTCACCGAAGGCACGCAGAACGTCAGCGAGGGCGGCGAAGTCCGCATCGCCGGCCAGGAACCGCGTGCCGCCAACGCCGCCGAAGGCTCATGACCGGACCCGTCAACGCTGCCAGCGATACCGGCTTTACCGCCCTGTTCATCCGCAGGCCGGTCATGGCCTTCGTGCTCAACGTCCTCATCGCGGTTGCGGGCCTCGCCGCCTTCTACGGCGTCGAGATCCGCGAATTGCCCGACGTCGACCGCGCCGTGGTTACCGTCTCGACCACCTTCGAAGGGGCGGCTGCCGAAACCGTCGACCGCGAACTGACCGACACGATCGAGGGCGCTGTAGCCCGCGTCTCCGGCGTCAAGTCGATCTCGTCTTCCTCCTCCTTCGGCTCGAGCCGCGTCACCATCGAATTCAACGACGGTGTCGACCTCAATGTCGCCGCCTCCGATGTGCGTGACGCCGTCGGCCGCGTCGCCAACCAGATGCCGGACACCGCCGACCCGCCGCGCATCGTCAAGGCCGATGCCAATTCCGACGCTGTGATGCGCCTGGCGGTGACCTCCGACAACATGTCGATCCAGGACATGACGGTCGTCGTCCAGGACCAGATCGAGGATGAACTGGCCGCCGTGCCTGGCGTTGCCGACGTCCAGGTCTATGGCGACCGCGACAAGATCTTCCGCATCGACGTCGACCAGAACAAGCTCGCCAGCCTCGGCTTCACGGTGGCCGATCTCAGGACAGCCCTTGCCTCGGTCGCCTTCGATTCCCCGGCCGGGTCGATCACCACCACCAACCAGGACCTGATCGTCCGCACGACGGCCGATGTGACGACGCCCGAGGAATTCGAAAACATCATCATCGGCGGCACGACGCGCATCCGCGACGTCGCCACCGTCACGCTCGGCCCCGATGTCGGCCAGACCACGCTGCGCTCGGACGGCAAGACCGGCATCGGTATCGGCATCATCCGCCAGGCGGAATCGAACACGCTGGATATTTCCACCGGCGTCCAGGCCGCCGTCGCCAAATTGCAGGAAAACCTGCCCAAGGGCATGGCGATCAAGATCACCAGCGACGACGCCGTCTTCGTCAAGGGCGCCGTGCACGAGGTCGAAATCGCGCTCGGCCTGTCGGTGACCATGGTGCTGATCGTCATCTACATCTTCCTGCTCGACTGGCGCGCCACGCTCATCCCAGGCCTGTCGATGCCGGTCGCCATGATCGGCACCATCGCCGCCATCTACCTGGCCGGCTTCTCCGTCAACATCCTGACGCTGCTCGCCATGGTGCTGGCCACGGGCCTTGTCGTCGATGACGCCATCGTCGTCCTGGAAAACATCGTGCGACGACGCAACGAAGGCATGGGGCCGCGTGCGGCTGCCGTGCTCGGCGCGCAGGAAGTGTTCTTCGCCGTCGTTGCCACGACGCTGACGCTGGTCGCCGTCTTCGTGCCGATCTCCTTCCTGCCCGGCCAGACCGGCGGGCTGTTCCGCGAATTCGGCTTCGTGCTTGCCATGTCGGTGCTTCTGTCCTGCGTGGTGGCGCTGACACTTTGCCCGATGCTCGCCTCGCGCATGCTGACCAGCGCCTCGCTCCACCATGAAGGCGGCCACGGCATTGGCGCTCGTATCGGCGGCGCGTTGAATGCCGCCTACAAGCGGATCCTGCACGCTTGCCTCGATGCGCCCTGGATCGTGGTTCTGGTTGCGGTGCTGTTTGCCGGCACCGCTTTCGCGCTGTTCGGCACCATCCGCCAGGAACTGACGCCAACCGAGGATCGCGCGGCCGTGCTGTTGCGCATCAATGCCCCGCAAGGCGTCAGCCTCGATTACACGACGCAGCAGATGCAGAAGATCGAGAAGCTGATCCAGCCGATGCGCGATTCCGGCGAGATCCGTTCGACCTTCGAGAATGCCGGCCAGAACGGCTCCTATAATTCCGGCTTCATGGTGATGACGCTGGCGCCATGGAACGAGCGCAGCCGCAGCCAGCAGGAGATCATGGCCGAGATCAGCCAGCTGACCAAGCAGGTGCCGAGCGTGCGCATCTTCCCGGTGCAGCCCAACAGCCTCGGCATCCGTGGCGCCGGCAACGGCCTGCAATTCGCGCTGGTCGGCAACGACCGAAAGGCGCTCGGCGACGCGGCGGTGAAGATCATAGCCGAAATGCAGAAGGACCCGCGCTTCCAGACGCCGCGCCTGTCGATCGACCCGACGCAGCCGCAGCTGGCCGTCGCCATCGACCGCGAGCGCGCCTCCGACCTCGGCATCGATATTACGGGCCTCGCCAACACCATGCAGGCCATGCTCGACGGCAACGACGTCGTCGACGTCTACATCGCCGACCGCAGCTATGGTGTGAAGCTGGTCTCGACCACCAATCCGATCAACGATCCGACCGATCTGGAAAATGTCTTCCTGAAGACAGCCGATGGCCGCTTCGTGCCGATGTCGACCATCGCCACGCTGACCGAACGCGCGGTGCCGCCGTCGCTGTCGCGCGAACAGCAGCAGCCATCGGTGGCCATCACCTCCAACCTCTCAGGCAATTTCGCCCTTGGCGATGCGCTGAGCCAAGCCGAAGAGATCGCCACGCCGCTGCTGCCGCCGGGTAGCCGCATCCTGCCGCTGGCCGAGGCCGCGACGCTGGGCGAAACCAACAGCGCCATGGTCACCATCTTCGGCTTCGCGCTGGTCATCATCCTGCTGGTGCTGGCCGCGCAGTTCGAAAGCTTCGTCAGTGCCGTCATCATCATGGCGACGGTGCCGCTTGGCCTCGCCTGCGCCATCTTCGCCTTGCTGCTGTCGGGCACCAGCCTCAACGCCTACAGCCAGATCGGCCTAGTGCTTCTGGTCGGCGTCATGGCCAAGAACGGCATCCTGATCGTCGAATTCGCCAACCAGCTGCGCGACCGCGGGCTTGGTGTGCGCGAGGCGATCGAGCAGGCCTCGATCATCCGCTTGCGGCCGGTGATGATGACGATGATCTGCACCATACTTGGCGGCGTACCGCTGGTGCTGGCGGCAGGCGCCGGGGCCGAGGCACGCGTGGCACTCGGCTGGGTGATCGTCGGCGGGTTGGGGCTGGCCACCGTCTCGACGCTATTCCTGACGCCGGTCGCCTATCTCCTGCTTGGCCGCTTCGTCACCCCGAAGACGCATGAAGAAGCGCGCCTCAAGCGTGAGCTCGAGGAAGCCGCCTACACCAATATGGAGCCGGCGGAGTAGAGCAATCCCGGCAAGATGGATTGCGGTTTTCCGTCTATTTCAGCAGCCGGCCCTCGATCGACCAGCGTGCGGCGAGGAAATTCAGCACCGCCGCCACGATGACGCCGCCGATCTTGGCCGGCCACACGCCGGCGATGCCGGCGAACAGCGCGAGCGAAAGGCTGGAGACGCCGAGCGAAATCAGCGCACCCAGCGAGACGAAGCGAAGGAAGGCATCGCGCAGCCGAATGGTCCGATCGCGCTCGAACGACCACAAACTGTTGGCGGTGAAAGAGAAGATGACGGCAATGAACCAGGAGGTGACATTGGCCGGCAGCGGCGGGACATGCAGCTTGAGCAACACGAAGAAGCCGGCAAGGTCGATGGCCGTATTGACCAGTCCGACGATGGCAAAGCGAACGATCTTGCTGCCGGTCGAACGTCGGGGCTGGTCCGCGCCGCTCATCCCTGGCCGTCCATGATCTCGACATTGGCGCGGGCCAGGCTGTCGCCGAAATCGTCCGAGGCCAGGACCGCGAACTCCACCTCGCGCACGCCTTGCATCGGGTCGCGCGCCCGCAGCGTCTCGTCGACATGGCCGGGGTGGCACATGAATAGCGCTCGTTCCGGCAGTGCGTCGACGGCGGCCTGCAGAACCGGCGCAAATCTCTCGGGTTGCCGCCAGTCATAGATGCCGGCGAGCGGCTCGAAAAGGCTGAAGCCGGCGCGCCGCATCGACCCATTGAAACCGGCAGCCACGGCGGCGATTGCCGCGACTTTCGGCGCCACGACGGCATTGCCAAGTGCCGGCGCACCGCGCAGTATCGGCCTGCCGCCAGCTTCGGAAAAATGCGCGCGCAGCCATTTGCGCACGACCGGCAGGAAATGCACGTGCTGGTGGCCGTCGATGAAGTCAGGTTGGCGGCCAAGCGCCTCGACGAAACGGTTGTGCTGGGCGTCGAGCTCGGCATGGACATCCCGCTCGTCAATGCTGCCGCGCAGGACCGGCAATGCCAGCGAACGCAGCGGCGGCAGTCGGCCCTCCGGCGCCAGGCTCGACCGGCCGGTGACGGCAGGCTGGTCGGTGAGGGTCAGGTGCAGCCCGACCGCCGCGCGGCCGCACAGCGGCTTGATCCGCGTCGCCGCATCAGGCCATTCCGGAAAGCCGGTCATGCAACTGGTGCCGGTCAGGCGGCCGCGATCGAGCAGGTCGAGAATCCCGGTGGAGACGCCCGGCGCCAGGCCGTAGTCGTCAGCGATCAGGCGGATGCGCCGCGTCATGCGCCGGGCGCGCCTGTCGGCCTGTCCGGAACGTCGCCGCGCAGGACATCGCGCACGATATAGACCGGCCGATCCTTGCTCTCCGAAAGCGTGACCCAGACATATTCGCCGATCAGGCCGAGCAAGGTGAGGTTGAGGCCGCCGAGCAGGACGACGGCGACCATCAGGCTGGGATAGCCGGGGACGGCGATGCCGTAGAACATCACCTCGAAGAACACCTTGGCGCCGTAAACGAGGCCCGCCAATGCCGCCAGCATCCCGCTCAGGCTGATGATGCGCAACGGGATGACGGAAAAGGACGTAAATCCCTCCAGCGAGAAGGCAATCAGGTTGAGCCGGCTCCATTTCGAGGTGCCGCTGGCGCGATTCTCCGGCGAATAGGGCATGGCTTTCTGGCGAAAGCCCGCCCAGGCGAACAGGCCCTTGTTGAAGCGCCGCTTGTCGCGCAGGCTCGTCAGCGCGCGCACCACGGCACCGCGCATGACGCGAAAATCTCCCGCATTCTCGGGAATGTCGAAACGCTGGCTGCTGTTGATCAGGCTGTAGAAAAGCCGCGCCAGCTGGCTGCGCCGCCAGCTGGCCTCGCGGCGGTCGTTCTGCGCGTAGACGACATCGATATCGCGGTTTTCCACCAGCTCGGCGATCATCTTCAGGCTGGTGTCCATCGAATGCTGGAGGTCGGCGTCCATGACCAGCGCCATGTCGCCGCGCGACTGGTCGAGGCCGGCGAGCACCGCGACCTCCTTGCCGAAATTGCGGCTGAGCCGCACGATCTCCCAGGACCCCGACAGTGCCCGCGAAAACCGCTCCGCGCTATCGTCGCGGCTGCCGTCGTCGACCAGGATCTTGTGGACTGCCATGCCGAAGCGCTGCGCCACCGTGGCTTCCAGCTTGTCGAGCAATGCGGCAAACGCCGATGCCGATTGCGCCTCGTTGAAGAACGGCGCCACGATATCGAGAACAGGCCGCGACTCAGCCATTTGCCACAGGCCTTTCATTCATCACCTTGTCTCGTGTCACCTTGTCTCGTGCTTTCGCCCAGAACCACCAGATCAGGGAACCGGCGATAACCGTGACGGTGATCGGCCGGAACCAGGGATACGTCAAATCCTGGATATGGCGTTCGACGCCGGTTAGCCCTGTGAGGAACAGGGTCACCGCCAGCACCGAGGCCAGGACCCCGCCTCGTTCCTCGCGCCACAACAAGGCGATAGCGAGACCGGCAGGCACGGCGATCATGGCATAGGTGTTGGGCTCGACACGCGGGTTGAAGACGCACATGTAGAACGTCGCCGTCAGGAAGATGGCGAGCCCGGCGGTCCCGCGTTCGAGCTTGCGGTCGAACCAGATAACCGCGGAGAGCGTGAACAGGGCCATCACGACCCGCACGATCGTAGCGCCGAATTCCGGGATGGGCAGCCCCATTTTCGTGAAGGGCGCCGTGAAGTCGGTGGGAACGAAGTGGCTGGTGTTGTCGACAGCCATCGAGGTCAACATCCCGGCAAAAGCAAGATACTGGTCGTTGAGATAGCTGGCGGGAGCGAAAGCATAGGGCAAAGCGAGCACGAACAGCACGGCCAGCACCAGCACCGGTATCAGCCGGAAACGCAGGGCTCCCACCAACAACAGCATGATGATCGCGGTCGGCTTGGCGATGATGGCAAGCGAGGCCCAGAAGAAGGTTTCGGCGCGCCGGCCTTCGAGCGCAGACAAAGTGAGGAGCCAGCAGGCGCCGGTCAACAGGATCGTCGCCTGGCCGTTGCGGATCGCACCCAGCGCCATCGGCAGAGCGAGGAACAGCCCGAAGGACAGCAGCCATGGCAATTCCCCGCCGCCGAGCTTGCGCACCTGCCGCATCGCGGCGAAGGTCAGCACCGCGAAACCGATAATATGCCACAGCAGGCCGCCGAGATGCGGACCGAGCTTTACCAATGGAACATAAAGCGCGGCAAAGGCCGGCGCGTAGAGATAGCCCATCTCGGATTGGAGATTGTAGAGCGGCCGGCGGGCCAGCAGCGCCTCACTGCCGTCTATATAGGCTTGCCAGACCGTCCGCGTGTGCGGAGACCACAGGACCAAGGCAAGAACGATCAGGAACGCTCCGATCCACAGGCCAAGTCCCAAACGGTCGAAAACCGGCTTGGACATCGTCATCAAGACACCCCACAACACCCCGGAACAGGCTCAGTCCAGCACTATCCCGGCATTCGATGGCGGCGGCATATCACGGACAAAGCGGCGCGGCATAGGGGGGTGATCGGCGCTAAGGCCACACCTTCATTCGCCTCGAATGTCGGAACCCGTCTTCATCTTAGCCAACCCGAAGCAGGCGACCTGACTAGTCACCTGTAAATTCAGGCAGGCGAAAATAGGGATTGCGCGGGTCGTATGGATCCTTTGGCTCACCCTTGCCAGTCGATACGGCACCCGGGATCAGCACCCCTTTCGGTCCGAATTGATAGTCGATGCCGGCACAGAGGTAAGCGAGATCCTGATAGTTGAAACTGCGCAACGCACTACCGCCTTCGAACGCTGCTGCTTTAAGTTGCTCGGGCGTGAGCGGGCCGATCGTCCTGTCGCGGTAGGCTTTGACCTTGGCCTTGTTGAGCCTGGACGACTGACATTCGGCGCCGATCACCCGCGCCAGCATGATGTTCCTGACCGCGGTCGCGGCGGGGTCGTCCAGGGGAGCGGAATATTTCTTGAGAAAGTAATTCGTATTCGGATCGTTCGTCATGGCCTTGCGCCAAAACGGCGGAAATTTGTCGGCCGCCTGTGCGCCGATAGTGCCGACCATCGACAGCAGGACGATCGGCACAAACCACCATCTTCTCATAAGCAGCCCATTTCTTTCAGTTGCCGGACTTCATCTCACCCAGCCATGGTCACTCAAGGCCGTATAAAAACCTTGCCGTTGGGCTTGGCCAGTTCCGTCGGCACCCGCGCGATTGCCTCGGCGAGCGGCACGATAGCCGTCACATCGGTAGACCAGCGCCCGTCGGAAAACCGCTTCTGCGCTTCTAGGATCGCCGGACCACGCCGCTCCTTGGATTGCCGCATCCATTCGCTCAGCCAAAAACCTTCGATGTGCTTGTGCTGAAAGATCAGCTGGCCGGGTTCGCGGATGATGGTGGCGTCCGTGTCGAGCCGGCCGTAGATGATCCAGCGCGCCCGTTTCGGCATCGCATGGAAGATGGCCGAGGCCAGCGGCCCGGTGACCGCGTCGAGGAAGATGCGCGGTTGTTCGGCCTTCATCACCTCGCGCAGTGAGGTCTCGAAATCCGGCGCTTTCTCGTTGAGCACATGCGCAGCGCCGATCTCTTTCAGAGACGCGATCTGCTCATCGCGGCGCACGGTGACGATTGGCCGAAAGCCCTCCTCCCTGGCCAGGCCGATGATCAGCTTGCAGAGCTGGCTGGCGCCGGCGGTCATGATGAAGGCCTTTTCGCCCTCCTGTTTGACGATGTCGAACATGGCGATCGCGGTGAGCGGATTGACGATCATCGCCGCACCATCCTCGTCACGAACCGTGTCGAGAAGCGGAATGCAGGCTGCCGCCTCGGCGACGGCAAAGTCGGCCCACGAACCCCAGTTGCTGAGGCCGGTGGCGAAGGCGACGCGCTTGCCGACGAGGCTCCTGGGATAGGGTTCGTCGCCGCCGGCGACAACCGTGCCGACACCCTCGAAGCCCGCCGGCCGGCCCTTGGCGCGCGGCTGGCCATACTGGCCCTTGATGAAGGCGACGTCGGATGGATTGATCGAGGCCAGGCTGACCTTGATCAGCACCTGGCTCGGTCCAGGCGTCGGCACAGCGATACTGCCTGGTTCGAGATAGGGCTCCATCGCCTCAAGTACACTGCCGCTCGGCGTCTTGGTGTAGCCGTCGCCGACCAGAAGCAGCGCCTTCATTTCGGAGGGAATGGTCATCGGTGACACTCCTTGGTTGCTGGCAGAAGGACCATAGCGCAGCGGGCCGAGCTGCCGCTCAGATCTTCTCCTGCGTGTATTTCTTCAGCTCCGTCCGCGCCACCTGGCGGCGATGCACGGCATCGGGCCCATCGGCGAGGCGCAATGTCCGCAGATGCGTCCACGAACGCGCCAGCGGCGTGTCCTGGCTGATGCCTTGCGCGCCGAACATCTGCACCGCCTCGTCGGTAACCTTGAGCGCGACGCGCGGCGCGATSACCTTGATCTGGCTGATCCACGGGGCAGCGGCGCGCGCATCGCCCTGATCGATCATCCACGCCGCCTTGAGRCARAGCAGCCGSGCCATCTCGATCTCCATGCGGCATTCGGCGACGATGTCGAAATTGGCGCCGAGTTTCGCCAGCTTCTGGCCGAAGGCCTCGCGGCGCACCGAACGCTGGCACAGCATCTCCAGCGCCATCTCGGCCTGGCCGATGGCGCGCATGCAGTGATGGATGCGGCCGGGGCCAAGCCGCCCCTGCGCGATTTCGAACCCCCTGCCCTCGCCGAGGATCAGGTTCGAGGCCGGTACCCTGACATTGTCGAAGCGAAGGTGCATATGGCCATGCGGCGCGTCATCGTCGCCATAGACCTGCATGGCGCGGACCTTGGTCACGCCTTTGGTGTCCGCAGGCACCAGGATCATCGAATGGCGGCGGTGCTGCGGTTCTCCGTCGCCCCCGGTCCGTACCATGACGATGTAGATGGCGCAGCGTGGATCGCCGGCGCCCGACGCCCACCATTTCTCGCCATTGAGCACATAGTCGTCGCCTTGCCGCTCGCAGCGCATCGCGATGTTGGTGGCGTCGGAWGAGGCGACATCMGGCTCGGTCATCAGATAGGCCGAGCGGATTTTTCCATCCAAAAGCGGTTCAAGCCATGTTTTCTTGTGGTCSRCYGARCCGTAGCGTTCCAGCACCTCCATATTGCCGGTGTCGGGCGCCGAGCAGTTGAAGGTCTCGGCGCCGAGATGCGCCTTGCCCATCTCCTCGGCGAGATAGGCATATTCGACAGTGGACAGGCCGTAGCCGCGTTCCGAGCCGGTCAGCCAGAAGTTCCACAGGCCGCGCTCTCTGGCGGTCTTCTTCAGCCCTTCGAGGATCTCGCTCTGGCGCGTGCTGTAGACCCAGCGATCGCCTGCGTTGCCCACCTCGCCCAGGAATTCCTTGTCGAGCGGCATGATCTCGTCGCGCACCATGGCCGCGACGCGCGCATGGATCGGCTTCAGCCGCTCGGTCATGCCGAGATTCATCTCCGTCATCGGTCGCTAACCCTTCATAGAGGCCCGGCATTTTGTCAGTGGCAAGGATGACCGTACTTCGGATAGCCTTGTCAACGCGAACTCTTTGCCCGCATGTCGAGGCAGAGCGCGGAGGATTGGGATGGCCTATCTCGACGAGCTGTTTTCCGTGGCCGGCAAGACCGCGCTGGTGACGGGAGCGGCAACCGGCATCGGCCGGATGGCGGCAACAGCACTGGTGAAAGCCGGCGCCAGCGTCATGATCGCGTCGCGCAAGGGCGAGGATTGCATCAAGGTCGCCAATGAATTGAACGGGCTTGGCGCGCCTGGCCCAGCCGAAGGCTTCACCGGCGACGTCTCCAGCGAAGCCGGCATCGCCGCACTTGTCGCCGAGGTCAAGGCGCGGACCGGCAAGCTCGATATTCTGATCAACAATGCCGGCGTTTCCTGGGGCGCGCCGCTGGAGAGCTTCCCCTATTCGGCATGGGCCAAGGTGCTTGGCGTCAATGTTACAGCCGTCTTCCACCTGACGCGCGAATTGCTGCCGCTGCTCGAAGCCGCCGCCAGCGACGCCGATCCGGCCCGGGTGATCAATCTGGGTTCGGTGATGGGCACGCAGCCGCTGGCCGACGACGCCTATTCCTACACCGCGTCCAAGGCCGCGGTGCATCATCTGACGCGCACGCTCGCGCTCGAATTTGCCGCACGCCGCATCACCGTCAACGCCTTCGCTCCCGGCCCCTTCCAGAGCCGGATGACGGCCTTTGCCACGGGTACGGATGAACAGGCCAGGCATGTCGGCAATCATGTTCCGATCGGCCGTATCGGCGCGCCGGATGACATTGCCGGCGCAACGCTCTATTTGTGCAGCCGTGCAGGCAGCTATGTCACCGGCGCCATCCTGCCGATCGACGGCGGGCAGTCGGTGCAGCATGGATTGACCTTGTTCAAGGAATGACATTTTCCGGCCGTAGAAGCCGGAGGTGAACTGGAGGACATGAGCTTGGAACCGATCAGTCTCGATGTGCTTKTGGCCAGTGTCGGCAAGGAAGTYGGCGTCTCACCCTGGCGGGTGGTGACGCAACGCATGATAGACCAATTCGCCGACGCCACCGACGACCATCAGTTCATCCACTGCGACCCCGAGCGGGCCCAGCGCGAGACGCCGTTCGGCGGCACCATCGCCCACGGCTTCCTGTCGCTGTCGCTGCTCTCGGCAATGACCTTCGAGACCATGCCGCCGCTGGAAAACGGCAAGATGGGTGTGAATCACGGCTTCGATTCGCTGCGCTTCCTGGCGCCGGTGAAGACCGGTGCGCGCATCCGCACCCGTTTCGTGCTGGCCGACGTCAAGGTCAGGCCGTCAGGCTGGGTGCAGACCGCGCATGACGTGACGATCGAAATCGAAGGTTCCAAGAAACCGGCGCTGACCGCCCGCTGGCTGACGCTCACCCTGATCGAACGCCAGCCCGAGACCGCATGAACGACGCCAACGCGCTCGACCAGGCAGCGCTTGCGCCTTACCTCGAGGCGGAAATCCCGGGCTTTTCCGGGCTCGCTGCCATCGAAAAGTTCAAATCCGGCCAGTCCAACCCGACCTATCTGCTGACGGCGGCCAGCGGCCGCTATGTGTTGCGCGCCAAGCCGCCGGGGCAATTGCTGAAATCGGCGCATCAGGTCGACCGCGAATTCCGGGTGATGAAGGCGCTCGCCGGCACCGCCGTGCCGGTGCCCGCAATGCTGCATCTGTCGGCAGAGGACTCGCCGATCGGCCGCATGTTCTATGTCATGGATTTCCTCGACGGCCGCATCTTCTGGGATCCGGCGCTGCCGGAAGCGTGCGACAACGACGAGCGCGCCGCGATCTATGACGCCATGAACGGCACGCTCGCGGCCCTGCACGACGTCGATGTCGAGGCCGTGGGTCTCGGCGATTTCGGCCGGCCAGGCAATTATTTCGAACGGCAGCTGGCGCGCTGGACCAGCCAATACCGCGCCTCGGAAACCGGCAGCATTGCCGACATGGACCAGCTGATCGCCTGGCTGGAAACGCACATGCCCGCAGACGACGGCCTGATATCGCTGGTGCATGGCGACTACCGACTGGACAATCTGATCTTCGCGCCGGACCAGCCAAGGGTCATCGCGGTGCTCGACTGGGAACTGTCGACATCGGGCCACCCCTTCGCCGACATCGCCTATCAATGCATGCAATGGCGCCTGCCGCATGCCTCCGGTTTTCGCGGCCTAGGCGGTATCGACCGCGCTGCGCTCGGCCTGCCCTCCGAAGAAGACTATGTCGCCGCCTATTGCCGGCGGCGCGGGCTCAGCGGCATCGGCAACTGGACCTTCTTCCTCGCCTTCTCCTTCTTCCGCTTGGCGGCGATCTGCCAGGGCGTCTACAAGCGCGCGCTGGACGGCAACGCCTCCAATCCCGAAAAGGCCAGAACCTACGGCGAAGCGGTAAAGCTGCTTTCGCATCTCGCCGCCAGACTGATCGATAAGGCGGCGTGATGGGCCGCTTTGACGGGGCAACAGTGCTGATCACGGGTGCCGCCGGCGGGCTCGGCCGTGGCGCCGCGAAAGGCTTTGCCGCCGAGGGTGCGCGGCTGGTGCTGTCGGACATCGACGAAAAGGCACTCGCCGATCTTGCCTCGACCTTGCCGGCCGAAATGGCGATCCTGGCCGGCAACATAGCCGACGAGAAACTCTCCGAGGATCTGGTCAGGCTGGCTGTCGAACAATTCGGCCGGCTGGATGTCGCCGTCAACAATGCCGGCATCGTCCAGAGTTTCGTGCGCCTGCCGCAGGTCGCGTCGGACGAAGCCCGCCGCATCCTGGAGATCGACCTGTTCGGTGTCTTCTATGCCATGAAGCACCAGATCCCGCAGATGGAGCGGCAGTTCAAGGCTACGGCCAAGGGTGGCGCCATCGTCAACATCGCCTCGGTTGCCGGGCTGGTCGGCGCGCCGAAACTTTCGGTCTATGCTGCCGCCAAGCATGGCGTCGTCGGSYTGACCAAATCGGCSGCCGCCGAATACGCCACCAAGGGYGTGCGCATCAACGCCATCTGCCCKGCCCACACCAGRACRGCRATGGTCGACRGCTTCGTGCRCSTATCCGGCGCGCCGGAGGCAGAGGCGTTGGCCGAACTGACACGCGGCGTGCCGATGAAGCGCGTGGCGGAAGTCGACGAAGTCATCACCGCCATCCTGTTCGCCGCCGACCCGGCCAATTCCTTCATGACCGGCCACGCACTGGCCATCGACGGCGGTGTTGGCGCCATCTGAACCATGCCGCATGGGAACTTCCCGTGCCCTTGTCCGTTTCCGTACAGCGTATATGATTTAGCCACGCACCAACCAAACGAAGGCACCAGATTTTGCCGCCGAGCGTCCAGAAACGCCGCGAAAAACAAAAGGCCGAACTGCGCTCCGAACTGCTCGAAGCCGCGCACAAGCTCGTCCAGGAAGAAGGCTATGAGGGCCTGACCATCCGCAAACTTGCCAAGCGGGTCGGCTATGCGCCGATGTCGGTCTATTCCTATTTCGCCGACAAGCAGGACATTCTGTTTGCACTTGCCGAAGACGCCTTCGAGACGCTTGCCCGCCGCATCGAGGAGCATCCGTCCGACGATCCGATCGAGGCCCTGCGGGCGGTGATGACTGAATATGCCGCTTTCGGCCTCGGCAATCCCAATGAATACCGCACCGTTTTCATGACCGAAAAGACCACGCTGCCGGAAGGCCGGAGTTTTGAAGAAATGCACGAGGCCAACCCGGCGATGAAGGCGCTGATCACCCGGGTCGAAGCCTGCGTCGTCGCCGGCAAATTGCAAGGCGATCCGCGCGCCATCGCCACCATGCTGTGGGCGGTCGGCCACGGCACGATCTCGCTGCTGATCACCTTCCCCTTCTACCCCTTCGGCGACCCATATGCTTTCGTGAAACGGATGTGCGATCTCCAACTGGCCGCACTCAGCACCCAGAACGTGCCGCCATTGACCGAGACTCCGGTCGACTGCTGAACGACATCTCCTTCGCTCCACACCTCCTCGCCATCCCTCCCAACCAAACCGAGGGCAATTTCTTGGTTAACAAACAATTTATCGTACGCGTACGATTTTGACTTGAACTTCGCGATCAGCGGTCGTATTTGTACGTCATACCGTACATGTACGGAAAGAATTTAACCGTTGAAAACGGAGACTGACGATGAAAAAGACCCTCCTCACCCTCGCCGCCGTGTTGGCCCTTTCCGGCTCGGCCTTTGCCGCCAGCGCCACCCAGCCGGTCAAGCACGTGCCGGCCGCGAGCTGCGTCGACACCAAGACCAATGTGAAGCTCGATTGCGCCTCGACCGGGTCGGTCGAGAAGAAGGGCGCCACGGAAAATACCGCTGAAGGCAACGGCCCGCGCCTCGGCATCAGCATCAACCCGTGGATCGTGCCGAGCGCGTTCTAAGATTTGCGTGAAACACTTCTGGCCGGCACAAGCCGGCCAGGCGGATATTTCAGCCTGATGTAACCGGCAGTCTGGCGGCTGAACTTTCAAAGGCCGCGTCGATCAGCCTCTGCATGTCCGCGGCGCGCCGGAAGGACGGGGCGCCATTCTGCCCGGCATCCAGCGCATCGACAAAACGCTGGGCGTTGCGCTTGACATCCGGCAGGGCTAGCTCCCGCCAGAGCTGAACATCGACGTCCTCTCCCAGGCAAGCCGAGAGCCGTRCCACCTTGCCATCGGTCTCGACCTTGAGCGCTCCTTTGGTGCCATGCAGCGCCAGAGACAAATCATTGCCATGGCCGGTTGTGTAGCGGCTCGCCATGATCGTCGCCAGCGCGCCGGATGTCAGCCGTGCCGTCATCGCCACACTGTCATTGGCGTCCAGCACATAGTCGCCGATCCGGTTGCCGTCGGCCTTCGGAAACGTCACCAGATCGGCGTGCAGGCTGACAATATCCTGGGCCGCGCCATAGGTGGCGAAGTCGAGAATGTGGATGCCGACATCGCCCAGAACGCCTGTCGAACCGTGCCGGCTCGACAGGCGCCACAGCCACTTGTCCTCGACGCGCCAGTCCCCCCAGGATTTGCTGACCAGCCAGCTCTGCTTGTAGCTCGCCTCGACATGGCGCAATTCGCCGATCGCGCCTGCCAGCACCAGACGCCGTGCTTCCTGGATCGCCGGTGAATTGCGGTAGGTTAGATTGACCATGTTGACGAGACCGGCGGCCTCTGCCGCTTCGGTCATGGCAAGTGCATCGGCGTGGTTCGGTGCCAGCGGCTTTTCGCAAAAGACATGTTTTCCCGCGGCAAGCAACGCCAGCGTCGTCGCCTTGTGCACACCGTCCGGAGTGGCGTTGATGGCGGCGTCGAAATCGCCCCAGGCGATCGCCGCTTCAAGGCTCTCGAAGAAGTCGCCGATCTTGTTGGCGGCGGCAAACGCCGCCGCGCGGCCAGGCAGCTGATCGACACAGGCGACAATGCTGCAGCCAGGAACTTTTGCGAACTCTTCGATATGATGTCCGGCGATCCAGCCGGTGCCGAGCAAGAGCAGGCGATGCATCAGATCAGGTCCCCCATTAACTCAACCCCCATCAACTCAGGCCCTTGTCGCCATCGGCATGCAGGCGCAGGCCCTTCTGGACGATCTTCTCCTTGGCCTTGTCCGTCGGCACGTTGGGCGCGTTGGTGATGCCGGACCATGCGGGCGCCGGGTTGTGCGCCCAGTGCACGGCGTTGCGCAGCACCTGCCGCACGCCTTCATTGTGATAGATCGGATAGGTCTCGTGGCCGGGTGAAAAATAGAAGATGCGGCCCGCGCCACGCTGGTAGGTCAGCCCCGACCGGAACACCTCGCCTCCCTCGTACCAGGAGACAAACACCGTCTCCAGCGGCTCCGGCACCGCGAACGGCTCGCCGTACATTTCCGTTTCGCCGATCTCCAGGCATTCGCCGATGCCTTGCGCGATCGGGTGGCTGCGGTTGATCGCCCAGACCCGCTCGCGCTCGCCCGCCTCGCGCCACTTCAGCGAACAGGGCGTGCCCATCAGCCGCTTGAAAATCTTCGAGTAATGGCCGGAATGCAGCACGATCAGCCCCATGCCTTCCCAGACCCGCTTCTGCACGCGCTCGACGATTTCGTCCTTGACCTCGCCATGCGCCGCATGGCCCCACCACAGCAGCACATCGGTGGCGGCAAGACGCTTCTCGCTCAGGCCGTGCTCGGGTTCCTGCAAGGTGGCTGTGGTCGCCTCGATGCCCTTGTCCTGGTTGAGCGCCGCGGCAATCGTGCCATGCATGGTCAGGGGATAGAGGTCACGCACGGCGGCATTGGTCTGCTCATGGACGTTCTCGCCCCAGACGACAGCTTTGATCGGCATTTTTCCTCTCCAAAGCGCTTTGAATATCTCAACTGGCGATGCCTTGGGAAGATGCCTTTCAACCAAAATTGCGGAAAATCAGGGCTTGCGGGGTTTCCGCCCGGGGACGGTCTTGGCCTTACCCGGCTTTGCGGGCGCGCCGGGGATCGCCGAACTGGTGATGGACACCGGGTCGCTGGCCGGAAAGGTGTCCTCGAGGCCTTCCTCGAGTTCCTGTTCAGCGCTTGGCGCTTCGTGTTGCTCATGCTCGAGCGAACGGACTGCCGACGTCTTTTTCACCGGCGACTTCGGCGCGGATTTTGATGGCATCGGCACTTCTCCCTCGACCTGTTGCCGCACAACGGGCGCGGGCGGCAAACGTTCCGGGATCAGCCCGCCGCGTCGCGTGCTCCCTCGGACAGGAAAGTAAAGACATAGTCCGAGAAGGAACGCCAGCACTCCACCCGGAAGGCGTCCTCGGCCGTGCGCAACAGCACGATCTCAGTCTTGCCGAGAATGGTGCGCGAGGCCGCGCCCACCGGGAAGGCATCGAGCGAAAGGTCCTGCGGGCAGCCCGAATTGATCGCGGCTTCGGCCGCCGGACCGGTGACCGATATCGCAATGTTGCGGTGAGAGATGCCGACCGCCGAATGCAACGCGGCAACCCCTGCGCAATCGGCCAGCGGGTCCTTGCCGGCTTCGTCGATGACCAGCCACTCGTCAGGGCCGAGCCACAGCGCCGTGCGCCCTGCCTTCGACGCCGAAGTCTTCGGCTTCTTCGGCAAGGTCAGGCCAAGCGCCTTCGATAGGGCAGCGACCGAAGCCTCCGGCGCGCGCAATGAGATGCGCTCCGCCGGCGGCAGCACCGCGACCTTGACACCCGTCGCGGAGACGGTGCGTCCAGCCAGTGCAGGGCGGCGCTCGACCGAAGGCGTTGCGGTGGTTGTTACTTTTTTCGCAGCAGCCTTAGCCATTGAGGCGGCCTCCCGTCTCGTCGAAGAACACCATGCCGGTAACCTCCACTTCGATCACCCCGTTCGGCATCGGCACATAGAGCGTGTCGCCCATACGGTCGCGACCGCCGGCGACCAGCGCCAGCGCAATCGAGCGGCCGCAATTCTGCGACCAGTAACTCGAGGAGACGTGGCCGATCATCTTCATCGGGATCGGCTGCTTGGGATCCTCGACAATCTGCGCGCCCTCTTCCAGCACCACCTTCGGGTCCTTGGTCTTGAGACCAACCAGCTGCTTGCGGCCCTTGGCGACCAGATCGGGCCGCGTCAGGCCGCGGATGCCAACGAAGTCGGTCTTCTTCTTGCCGACCGCCCAGTCGAGGCCGGCGTCGTTCGGCGTCACGGTGCCGTCCGTATCCTGGCCGACGATGATGTAGCCCTTTTCGGCGCGCAGCACGTGCATGGCCTCGGTGCCGTAAGCGGCGGCGCCATGCTTCTGGCCCTCGGCCCACAGCGCTTCCCAGACGGCCTGGCCGTAATCGGCCGGCACATTGACCTCGAAGCCGCGCTCGCCGGTGAACGACATGCGGAACAGCCTGGTCGGCACGCCGCAGATCTTGCCTTCGCGCACCGACATATGCGGCAGCCCCTCGTCGGACATGTCGATGCCTTCGACCAGCGGGGCGATGATGTCGCGCGACTTCGGACCCTGCACCGCGATGACCGCCCACTGCTCGGTGATCGAGGTCAGCCAGACATTGAGATGCGGGAACTCGGTCTGGAGATAGTCCTCCATATGGTTCATGACGCGCGGCGCGCCGCCGGTCGTCGTCGTCACATGGAAACGGTCCGGCGCCAGCCTGCCGACGACACCGTCATCATAGATGAAGCCGTCCTCGCGCAGCATGATGCCATAGCGGCAGCGACCGGGTTCCAGCTTCTCCCACGGATTGGTGTAGAGCAGTTCCATGAACTTGGCCGCATCCGGCCCGACGACCTCGATCTTGCCGAGCGTCGAGGCATCGAACAGGCCAGCATTGGTACGCACCGCTACGCATTCGCGGTCGACCGCCGCATGCATGTCCTCGCCGGCCTTCGGGAAATACCAGGCGCGCTTCCACTGGCCGACATCCTCGAACACCGCGCCTTGCGCTTCGGCCCAGGGATGGATCGCGGTCTTGCGCGTCGGGTCGAACAGCGGCCCGCGCGCATGGCTGACGATCGCGCCGAAGGTGACCGGCGTGTAGGGCGCGCGGAACGTGGTCAGGCCGACTTCGGGGATCGGCTTGCCCAACGTCTCGGCCGCAATCGCCAGGCCGTGCATGTTGGAGGTCTTGCCCTGGTCGGTCGCCATGCCGTTGGTGGTGAAGCGCTTGACGTGCTCGATCGAGCGCATGCCTTCATGCACCGCCTGGCGGATGTCCTTGGCGGTAACGTCGTTCTGGAAATCGACGAAGGCCTTGACCGTGGTGTCTGGCCCGGCGCCGGGTGCCGCGCCCAGCATGCCGCGCGACCAGCTTTCCGAGGCGTCGACCTTCGGCTTCGTGCCCTTGGCGGTCTTGGCGCTGGAATCCTTCGCGCCGGCATCTTTCGCTGCCTTGGCCCCAGCCGCATAGGCTTCGTCCACTGTCGCTGACAGCCCGTCAGTGCCGTTGCAGGCGCCGACCGAGACGCAGTCCTGCGCATAGGTACCGGGCACGAAGCGCTTGGTCTCGTCGTTGAAGGCGACCTTGCCGCGCGATTGCGAGAACAGGTGCACCGACGGCGTCCAGCCGGCCGACATCAGGATCGCATCGACSGGAATRGTGCGCTCGCCGCCKCCATTCTTCGGCTGCACGGTCATAGAGGATACACGCAATTTGCCGCCGGCGCGGATCACAGCGCGGCCGAAATTGATCTCGATGCCGAGCGCCCGCGCCTCGTCGATCACCGGTCCGGTCGGGTTGTCGCGCAGATCGACGATCGCCGCGACATTGACGCCGGCCTTCTTCAGGTCGATCGCCGCCGCGTAGGCGGAATCATTGGCCGTGTAGACGCCGACATTCCTGCCGACCGCCACGCCATACTGGTTGAGGAATGTGCGGGCCGCACCGGCCAGCATGATGCCCGGCCGGTCATTGTTGGCGAACACCATGTGGCGCTCGATGGCGCCCGAGGCCAGCACGACGCGCTTGGCGCGCACCTGCCACAGCCGCTCGCGTGGCAAATCATGGCCGGGGGCCTTCAGATGATCGCTGACGCGCTCGACCAGGCCGACGAAATTCTGCGCGTAATAGCCAAAGGCGGTCGTGCGCGAGAGGACGCGGACATTATCCATGGCGCTCAGCTTGGCGATCGCACCTTGTGCCCAGGCAAAACCGTCCTGGCCATCGATCTTCGCCCCGGTCTCGAAACGCAGGCTGCCGCCGAACCCGGCCTGCTCGTCGGCGAGGATGACACGCACGCCGGTCTCGGCCGCTGCCAATGCCGCCGCTAGACCCGCGGCACCACCGCCCAGCACCAGCACGTCGCAATGCGCATAGCGCGAGGAATAATGGTCGGGATCGGGCTTGTCGGGCGAAACGCCGAGGCCAGCGGCTTCACGGATCTTGGGCTCGTAAAGGCTCTTCCACGCCGCCTTCGGCCACATGAAGGTCTTGTAGTAGAAGCCGGCCGAAAACATCGGCGATGCCAAATCGTTGACCGCGCCGACGTCGAAGGCTAGCGACGGCCAGCGGTTTTGCGAGTTGGCGGCGAGCCCGTCATAGAGCTCCTGCACGGTGGCGCGCACATTGGGCGTCTTGCGCGCGTCGTCACGCACGATCTGTACCAGCGCGTTCGGCTCTTCAGCCCCGGCGGACAGGAAGCCGCGCGGACGGTGATACTTGAACGAGCGGCCGACCAGATGCACGCCATTGGCAAGCAGCGCCGAAGCCAGCGTGTCGCCCTCGATGCCGGCATAGGACTGGCCGTCGAAGCTGAAGCGCGCGGTCTTGGCCTGGCTGAGGCGACCGGCTCTCGGGATGCGGAACGCGCCGCTCATTTGGCAACTCCCGGCAGCTTGGCGGGTTTGGGTTCGCCGGCCTTGTAGGTCATGACGAACTTGTCGGTGACGGTGTCGCGCACCGCGTTGAAGAAGCGGGCGCAGCCATGCATGTGCCGCCAGCGCTCATAGATGATGCCCTTGGGATTCGAGCGGATGAAGAAGAACTTTTCGAAGTCGTCGTCGCTCTCGCCCGCCATGTTGGCCGAGCGCGCAATATGCGCCTCGCCGGCGTTGCGGAATTCGAGCTCCGGGCGCTCTTCCTCGCAATAGGGGCAGCGGATGAGAAGCATCGTCTTTGTTCCTACAATTCGCCGTGGCCGACGTGGGCGCCGGCCGGTTGGTCGCAAAGCCTTTGGCCCATAGCCGCAAATGGCGCGACGAGCCGGATGCGCTCCTCCACGCTTGCGGCTGGGCGAAACAGGTCGCGATACGCCATGTTGCCGATGGTGAGTTGCATCGGATCGGTCGTGACGATGACGCGACGTGGCTCGAATGGTTCGTCCTCGCCAAGATCGGAAGGCCTGTTCTCCACGAACATCACCACCTTCTGGCCGCCGCTCCACACGCAGGCCAGTATGCCGTCGTCAACCGAAAACGGCCAGTTGGCTTCGTTTCCGGCGCGGCTGATCGGCTGCGTGCGCACCTCTTCCGGCGACGGCAGATGGAACATGCCCTGTTCTCCCGCTAGCACCAGCGGCACCGCAACAGCGATCTCGGCCATCATCATCAGTGCGCCACCGCCGCCGCCGCCGCTTCGTCGATGAGGCGGCCGGTGCGGAAGCGCTCGATGGTGAAGGGCGCGTTGATCGGATGCGGATCGTCCTTGGCGATGGTATGGGCAAAGACATGGCCCGAACCGGGCGTCGCCTTGAAGCCGCCCGTGCCCCAGCCGCAATTGACATAGAGGCCGGGCACCGGCGTCTTGGCCAGGATCGGCGAACGGTCCGGCGTCACGTCGACGATGCCGCCCCACGAACGCAGCATCTTCATGCGTGTGAAGATCGGGAACATCTCGCAGATGGCGTCCAGCGTATGCTGCAAGATGTGCAGGCCGCCGGTCTGCGAATAGGAGACATACTGGTCGGTGCCGGCGCCGATCACCAACTCGCCCTTGTCGGACTGCGAGATATAGGCGTGCACGGTGTTCGACATTACCACGCAAGGCACCACCGGCTTGATCGGCTCCGAAACCAGCGCCTGCAGCGGATAGCTTTCAAGCGGCATGCGCACGCCAGCCATGTTCATGATGACKGAGGAATGGCCGGCSGCRACSACGCCRACCTTCTTGGCGCCGATGAAGCCGCGCGTCGTRTCGACACCCATGACCGCGCCGTTCRGCGCSCGCTTGACSCCGGTGACYTCGCARTTCTGGATGATGTGGACGCCACGCGCCGAAGCGCCGCGCGCATAGCCCCAGGCCACCGCATCGTGSCGCGCCGTGCCGCCGCGGCGCTGCAGSGCAGCACCAACGACCGGATAGCGCGCATCTCTGGAGATATTCAGCGGCGGGCAGAATTCCTTCGCCTGCTCCGGCGTCAGCCATTCATTGTCGATGCCGTTCAGCCGGTTGGCATGGACATGGCGCTTCAGCACCTGGATRTCGTGCACATTGTGGGCGAGCATCATGACGCCGCGCGCCGAATACATGACGTTGTAATTGAGCTCCTGGCTGAGCCCATCCCACAGCTTCAGCGCGTGGTCGTAAATGCCTGCGCTCTCGTCATAGAGATAGTTGGAACGGATGATGGTGGTGTTGCGGCCRGTGTTGCCGCCGCCAAGCCAGCCCTTTTCCAGCACCGCGACATTGGTGATGCCATGCACTGTGGCGAGATAGTACGCCGTGGCCAGGCCATGGCCGCCGGCGCCGACGATGATGACGTCGTATTCCTTCTTCGGCTCTGGCGAGGACCATTGTTCCTCCCAACCCTTGTGGCCGCGCATGGCCTCGCGGGCGATGGCGAATACCGAATATTTTTTCAACGTTCCAGCCTCGCAAATGGCGGCAGGGCGTTCACTCAGCCCCGGCGCGCGAGGTGTATCACTAGCGAAACCGCGCTTCCACCCTTGCGCTGTTTGCGACGGCGCTTGCCGTTTTGCGCCGCGGCGAAAAAGACCCATGCGGGCTGGCTCCCATGAAGGCCTTCGGCCACATTGTCCGCCGCGAAACTCCAAAGGATGATTATGGGTAACGCCTGGTGGAATCTGACGCTACGTTTCCTGCTGGAACTTGCCGCCTTGCTCGGTCTCGGCATAGCGGGCTGGAACCTGTCCGGCGGATGGTGGCGCTGGATCCTCGCATTGGCCTTGCCGCTCATTGCGGCCGTGCTGTGGGGTACTTTCGCGGTGCTCGACGACCCGAGCCGTTCGGGCCGCGCACCGGTGCCTGTGCCGGGCACGGTACGGCTGATGCTCGAACTGGTCATCCTGTTCGGCGGCGCTGCCGGATTCTATGCCGCCGGTTACATGACCACGGGCATCATCGTCGCCCTGCTCATCGCCATCAGCTACGCATTTTCACTCGACCGGCTCGGTTGGCTGCTGAAGCAATAGTTCGGAACGACGCGACCTGTGCAGGTATCGGGTGGCTCCGACCTGCTTCATCTGCGACCAAGCATCCCGATTGCCGGCGAGACCGGCACGAAGAACAGGGATGCAGAAAAATGCTCGCACTCGCCAACAAGATCGCCATCGTCACCGGCGCCAGTTCCGGCATCGGCCGCGCCACGGCAAAACTCTTCGCCGAGGAAGGTGCGAAACTCGTCGTCTCTGCCCGCCGTCAGGCCGAGCTCGATACGCTGGTCGCCGAGATATCAGACGCGGAAGGCACGGCCGTCGCGCTTGCCGGTGATGTCAGGGATGAAGCCTATGCAAAAGCCCTTGTCGATCTGGCGGTCGAAAGCTTCGGCGGGCTCGACATCGCCTTCAACAATGCCGGCGCCGTCGGCTTGATGGCACCTTTGCCCGACATGCTGACGGCGACATGGCACGAGACCATGGACATCAACCTGACCAGCGCCTTTCTCGGTGCGAAATACCAGATACCGGCGATGCTGGAGCGCGGCGGCGGCTCGCTGATCTTCACGTCGAGCTTTGTCGGCTACACTGCCGGCATGCCGGGCATGGCCGCCTACGCCGCTGCCAAGGCCGGCCTGATCGGCCTGACACAGGTTCTGGCCGCCGAATATGGGCCGAAAGGCCTGCGCGTCAATGCACTGCTGCCGGGCGGCACCGATACGCCCGGCGCGACAACGACGACGCCCGAGGCCCGCGCCTTCGTCGAAGGCATCCATGCCTTGAAGCGCATGGCACAGCCGGAGGAGATCGCCCGCTCGGCGCTTTATCTCGCCTCCGACGCCTCGAGCTTCACCACGGGAACCGCGCTGTTTGCCGATGGCGGCGTCTCGATCAACCGGACGTGAAGGTTTTTTGCGGCGAACAGGCCGGTTCGCCGCTTTGACGCAGGCAGCCGGTCTTGCTTTTTTCCCGCGATTTGGCGATTCCGTTTTGTCGTCGAAACGGGTCCCGAAACCATGATGCTGATCCGAACCTATGTGGCTGCGAGCGCAATCGAGGGCGTCGGCATGTTCGCCGCCGATCCGATCCGGAAAGGCGCCTCGATCTGGCGCCTCGAGCCGGATTTCGACCGGCTGATCCCGATGGACAAATATGAGGCAGCACCCCAGCCTCTGAAGGAATTGCTCGACCGCTATGCCTATCCGAGCCCGGATCGGCCGGGCTTCATGGTCTACGAGGTCGACAACGGCCGCTTCATGAACCATTCGGCGACGCCGAACACCGATTTTTCGCAATATGGCGGCGCCACCGCGACCCGCGACATTGCCGCAGGCGAGGAGATCACCTGCGACTACGGCGAATTCTTCGAGGATTTCGAACGGCTGCACCTGGCCACGGCGTAGCTGGCGCCCTATCTTTGGCCTACCGTGGCAATTTGGCTGTCGTCCTGCATTTCGACTGTGGACAGCGCAGCCTGATTCTGCTATCAGCCGCCACAATTCGTGGTGTCGACCGCCGCGGAGGCTAGTGGCTATGGCCGCTTGCCTGATGATATCAAACCCGAAAGACAGGATTGCCCGTGCAGGTACTCGTCCGCGACAATAACGTTGATCAGGCGCTTCGCGCGCTCAAGAAGAAGATGCAGCGCGAAGGCATTTTCCGCGAAATGAAGATGCGCGGTCACTACGAGAAGCCTTCCGAGAAGCGCGCCCGTGAAAAGGCTGAAGCCGTTCGCCGCGCCCGCAAGCTGGCCCGCAAGCGYGCYCAGCGCGAAGGCCTGCTGCCGATGACGCCGCGCCCGGTTGCTGCTGGCGCCGCCGGCGGTGCAGGTGGTGCGCCGCGTCCGCCGCGGTTCTAACGCCTATTTTTCGTCCTTTTCGAAGGATACTAGAGGTGGCGCGATGCGGAATCGCCGCCACCTTTTTGTTTTTGACGTGACCCGGCCCGGAGGGGGGATCCGGACCCGAATGACGGCGCAAGTGAGGACAGGGCAGACATGAACGCAACGAGCGTGGAGCGCGGGACCGCATTGCGTGGTTTCGCCCTGACAGCGGCCCTGCTTTCCGGACTGGTGCTGGCGGGTTGCCAGACATCGGGCCCGACCGGCGAGTTCAACAACATCGACAAGGCGCAAGGATCGAGCGAGAACATCTCGTCGCTTTCGGCGGTGATCCAGCGCAATCCCCAGGATCCCGAAGGCTACAATGTGCGCGGCTCGGCCTATGGCCGCGGCGGCCAGTACCAGGCGGCGCTCAAGGACTTCAACCAGGCCATTCAGCTCAATCCGAATTTCTACCAGGCCTATTCGAACCGCGCGCTCATCCAGCGCTTCCTCGGCAATCAGGAAGCCGCTCTCGCCGACTACAACCGCTCGATCCAGATCAACGGCAATTATGACGCCGCCTATATCGGCCGCGGCAATCTCTACCGCAAGGCCGGCCGCACCCAGGATGCCTTCAGCGACTTCCAGAAGGCGATCCAGCTCGACACGACGGACGCCCGCGCCTACCACAATCGCGGCCTGATCTATCAGAGCCAGGGCCAGCACAAATTCGCCATCGAGGATTTCTCGACCGCCATCTCGCTGGCGCCGGATGCCGCAGAACCTTACAACGGCCGTGGCCTGTCCTATCTGGCCACCGGTGACGAGGACAATGCGTTCKCCGACTTCAACATGGCCATCAARCTCGAYGGCMAGAAYGCCGAGGCCTGGGCCAACCAGGCGCTGATCTACGAGCGGCGCGGCGACAAGGCGAAGGCGGCGAAATCCTATAAGGAAGCCGTCCGCCTCAACCCCAGCTACCAGCCGGCCAAGGACGGCTTGTCGCGCGTCGGTGGCAGCGCCAGCTGACATCGGCTTCGGCTTAACCGGCTAAGCAATACGGGCTGTTTGCGTGTCCGAAAGGACACGCCGCGCTGGCTATCGCCGCCAATCGGGCAACCGCGCGTTAACCCCTGCAGCAATGCATTAGCCCTTGCCTTGTTCACGCCAAGTTTTCGACGGAACGGTCTGGCCACTCAAGCCGTTATTTCCAAGCGATTTACGAAAGGACCCTCCCATGATCAAGAAACTCKTCTGCGCCGCTGCCCTTGCAACGACCGTATTCGCTGCCGCCCCGGCCAGCGCCGGCAAGCTGCAACTCGGCACGCTCGACTGCACCATCGACGGCGGCACCGGCTACATCGTCGCTTCCAACAAGGGCGTGTCCTGCGTCTTCCGTCCCTATCACCATGGACCGTCGGAGATTTACACCGGCGTCATCTCCAAGATCGGCGTCGATCTCGGCCAGACGCATCAGGGCCAGCTTGTCTGGGCGGTTTTTGCCGCGACCCGCGACCGCGATGCGGGTGACCTTGCCGGCAGCTATTACGGCGTCAACGCCGAGGCGAGCGTCGTCACCGGTGGCGGCGCCAATCTGCTGGTCGGCGGCTTCGACAGCGCCTTCATGCTGGAGCCGCTCAGTGTCCAGGCACAGACTGGCGTCAATCTCGCCGTCGCCGTGACCTCGCTTGAGCTGATCCACTCGCTCAAGTGATTGCAGGGAGCCATTTGCTCCACGACCTCTACCTTGCGGCTCGGAACCAGATAGGATGGTTGCGAGCCGTTTGATTTTGAGGGGACCGCCATGCCGAAGACAGCCATTGCCGCTGCCGTGATTGCAATCGTGCTTGGCGTGCCACAAGCGCAAGCGCAGGACCGCGGCATCGAGCTCGGCACGCTTGAATGCGCCATATCGGGCGGCACCGGCTTCATCTTCGGCTCGAGCAAGGATCTAAGCTGCACCTTCACCCCGACCGACAAGAGCTTCGCACCGGAGGCCTATTTCGGCGCCGTCAACAAATACGGYCTCGACATCGGCACGACAAAGCAGGCGGTGATGCGRTGGCTGGTGCTGACGCCGCTGAAGAACATCTACGCGCCCGGTGCGTTGGCGGGCGACTATATCGGCGCCAGCGCCGAGGTGACGGCGGCCGTCGGTGCCGGCGCCAACCTGCTGGTCGGCGGCTCGTCGCAGTCCTTCACCCTCCAGCCTTTCAGCCTGCAGACGCAGACAGGCATCAATCTCGCCATCGGCGTCAGCCAGTTCCAACTGCGCAGCACCGAGAATTGACCGCTTGAAAAAACCGCTTGAACTCAACCGCGGTTGAGGTCCTACAAGCCTGCCCCACTGAAGCAGCGCCTCGATCGCGCTGCGCATGGTCCTGCCGGAAACCTTTGCTGGCTTCTGGTGCCATGCGCCGGCATCGAGATATGCATGACTGGGGTGGACATGACTGAAATCAGCACAAACAGGGTCGACTGGCGCGCATTGTGGGCGAGCGGCGAYCTGGCGCGCTTCTGCTTCATCAGCCTCGGCATCCTGCTGCACGCCACCAACGAAACGATGGTGGCGACAGTGATGCCTGCCATGGTCGGCGATCTCGCCGGCGTGCAGTTCGTCGGCTGGTCGCTGGCGGTCTATGAGCTCGGCGCCATCGTCGCTGGCGCGGCAGCCGGCCGCATGGTCAGCTATGTCGCGCTGCGCTCCAACGTCACGGTCGCCGCTCTGCTCTATGCCGCCGGCGCGCTGATCTGCGCCACCGCGCCCTCCATGCCGGTGTTTCTCGCCGGCCGCCTGGTCGAGGGGCTGGGCGGCGGCGCGCTGGTATCGCTGGCTTTCGTCTCGGTCGA